>DATBWP010000023.1:0-2405 GCA_036514735.1 Anaerolineales bacterium | reverse complement strand
CGAACGGTTGGCAGCATAGGCGAGTAGCTCAATTGGCAGAGCACCGGTCTCCAAAACCGGGGGTTGCGGGTTCGATTCCTGCCTCGCCTGCCTATCGCCGGACTCGGCGCGTGGGTTAACGGAGTTGGCAGAACTCTCGAGATCCGCGTACCCCGGAAAATGCCGCTGTAAAAGGCGGCGTTTTAAACTAAATGAGGTGTAGGAATGACCATAAAACAAGCCAGACATCGGGAACCAAACGCCTTGCAGCGCTGGTTTCGCGAGACGATGAGCGAACTGCGCCGGGTCTCCTGGCCCACGCGGGCGGAGGCTGTTTCACTGACCCGCATTGTCATTGTGGTGATGTTCATCTCCGCGATTATTCTCGGGGGTCTGGACGCTATTTTTGAAACCATATTCGTTCAGCTGCTCGGACGATAGAATTGTTGTCAGGTGACCGAATGGTAGAAGAAAACGAAACGCGTCCGGCACAAGACCAGGTGGAAGGTCTGGAGGATAAAGAGCTGGTAGATGAAGACCGCCCCCAGGCCGAACTGCCCGCGCCTCAGGACGAAACCCAGCCGGAGGCGGAGGTCCCCGCTCCCGAGGAAGTGCCCTTGGAAGAAGCTGAGGCGCTAGTCGACGCCGACGAGCCGCTGCCCAGCGAGATGGACTTGGCGCAGGCAGATCAGGAGGTTGAGGGTGAGGCCCGTTTGGGTGAGGGAGACTTGATCGCCGAGTCTCTTCCCGTGGAGCCGGAACCTGTAGAAGATCTGGCCCCTGCGCAATTGGAAGAAAAAGCGGTGGAAGCCGCGATCACCCGGCGGAAACCCAGGAGCGCAGACCTCGAAGAACGCGCCGCCCGTCTGAGCGATGAGGGCGGCCCCGATTTCAGCCAGGTGCCCCAGCCGGATGGCGAATCGGATGGCCGCGCTTGGTACGTAGTCCACTGTTACTCAGGTTACGAGAATAAAGTGCGCCACAACCTGGAACAACGCATCGAATCTATGGGCATGAAAGATAAGATCTTCGATGTAGTCGTGCCCACTGAGGAAGAGATCGAAGTCAAGGAAGGGAAGCGCCGCACTGTGGAACGCCGCGTGTTCCCCGGCTACATCTTGGTTAACATGATCCTCTCTGAGGAATCCTGGTATGTGGTGCGCAACACCCCAGGGGTCACCAGCTTCGTGGGACAGGGCAATACCCCTCTGCCGCTGCGCCCTGAAGAGGTCACCCAAATTGTGAAGCGTATGGAAGCCGAAGCCCCGCGCATCAAGGTTACCTTCAGGCAAGGCGAGCGCGTGCGCATTGTGGACGGCCCCTTCAACGATTTCCGCGGCACCGTTGCGGAGATCGACATGGAGCGCGCCAAGGTGCGCGTGATGGTGAATTTCTTTGGCCGGGAGACGCCGGTCGAGTTGGATTTCTTGCAGGTTGAAAAAGCTTAGCTGATCGCGGGAGAGCTGCGGACAAAAACAATCCGCGGGGTGTTGCTCGGCAACCCCCCACGCGAGCGCTTTATGCTCGCAGGCTCGCTAGTACCGCAAAGGAGAGAAAATGGCAAAGAAGTTGAAAGCAGTTGTCACCGTCCGCATCAACGCTGGTAAAGCCAGCCCGGCGCCGCCCATTGGCCCTGCCCTTGCCGGTCACGGGATCAATCTAATGGGGTTCTGCAAGGAGTACAACGCTCGCACGGCCAACCGTGTAGGCGATGTGATCCCCGCGGAAGTATCGATCTACAGTGACGGGTCATTTACCTTCATTCTAAAGACCCCGCCCGCAGCCGTGCTGCTGGCAAAAGCCGCCGGCGTCGAAAAGGGCTCTGGCGAACCCAACCGGATAAAAGTCGGTGAGGTGACTCGCGCTCAAGTGCGCGATATCGCCGAAACAAAAATGACCGACCTGAATGCCAAAGATATCGAATCCGCCATGAAACAGATCGAAGGCACTGCCCGCAACATGGGCATTATCGTCAAAGACTAACAGAGTGGGAGAGTTCGCCGGCCGTTTGGTTGGCAAACTCGCTTGAACCACAAAGGAGTAACAATGTCACCGCGTGGTAAGAAATACAAAGAAGCTGTTGCCAAGGTCCAGGCTAACCATCAATATCTGCCTGAAGAAGCAGTTGACCTGGTAAAACAAACGTCTTACGCCAAGTTCGACGCGACGGTCGAGGTGCATGTGCGCTTGGGCGTTGACCCGCGCCAGGCCGATGAGCAGGTGCGCGATGTGGTGGTGTTGCCGCATGGCCTGGGCAAGAAGATCAAGGTGCTGGTGTTTGCCCAGGGGGAGGCTGCCCGCGCCGCCCGCGAAGCCGGCGCCGATACCGTGGCTGATGACGATGCCACCCTCAAGAAGATCGAAGGCGGCTGGCTGGATTTTGACGTCGCCATCGCCACCCCGGACATGATGGGTGCGGTTGGCCG
>DATBWP010000022.1:0-8221 GCA_036514735.1 Anaerolineales bacterium | reverse complement strand
AAACTCGGTAGTCAATGGCCAGGATTGGGTAACTTACGTCCTGCTGGGACTGATCTTCGGTTTGGTGAACGTGTTCGTCAGGCCGATCCTTAAGCTGCTTACCTGCCCTTTTTACATCCTCACCCTGGGGCTGTTTAGCCTAGTGGTGAACGGCGTTTTATTTGCGCTGACCTTCTGGATCGGAACGTTCTTTAACATGACGACCAATGTTGCATTTTGGGACGCGTTCCTGGGGGCTCTGGTGGTGAGCCTGGTGAGCATGCTGCTCTATGCCATCATCCCTGATGACCGGCCGGCCTCTTCGGCCAAGCGGCCATTTTAGCGGGAAGAAACTATGTGAAAAAAGGGCGCCGATAGGCGCTCTTTTTTGTTACTTGCATTCACTCTAAACGAGGAAAGCAGCCAAAGACTGCTGGTTGCATGGCTGATTTCCTACTTAAAACGAAGCAGATAGATGGATGCTTCGCTACGCTCAGCATGACAACGAAACAAGATGGAAGCGAAGTGGCTTCCGCCCATTATTTCACTGAATCCAGGAACTCATCCATCACGCTGAGCAGCTCCTCCACATCGTTGAGCCCCAGTTCGCCCATATGGCCAATGCGGAAGGTCTTCCCTTTGAGGGGGCCGTAGCCATTGGCGATGCGCATGCCGCGCTCGCCGAGGAAAGCGTTCAACTTACCCACATCGATGCCACGGGTATTATCAATGGTAGTAACCGTCTTGGAGCGATAACCATCGGGGGCGTAAAGCTGCAGCCCACGTCTCAGCGCCCAGGTTTGCGCCAGCTCCGCCATGGCAGCGTGACGGGTGAAGCGGGCTTCCAGGCCTTCTTTCAGGATGCGTTGCAGTTGCATGTCAAGCGCAAAGATCAGGCTGATGGCGGGGGTAGCTGGCGTGGAATCCTTCAGGCGGTGCTTTTCCATGCGGACCAAATCAAAATACCAGCCGCGGTTCTGAACGGACTCGGCTTTCTGCATGGCGCGGTCGCTGGCCGCCGCCATGGAGAGGCCGGGTGGCAGAGCGAGGGCTTTTTGCGACGAGGTGAGCACGAAATCCAACCCCCAGGCATCCATTTCCAACTTGTCTCCAGCCAGGGAGGAAACCGCATCGACACAAACGAGGGTTTGCGGGCTGACTTCACGGACCACTGCGGCGATCTCTTTAATGGGGTTCACCAGCCCGGTGGAGGTTTCATTGTGGACAACCAGAATGGCTTCGTAATCTTTTTCCTGCAGGGCATTACGAACCAGGTCAGGAGTAATAGGCTGCCTCCATTCGGTTTCCAGAACGTCGGTTTGCTTGTCGTTCGTTTCGGCCACCTGCTGCCAGCGAGAGGCGAAGGCGCCGTTGACACAGCAGAGCAGGCGCTGGTGCACCAGGTTACGCACGGCGGCTTCGTGGAAGCCGGTGCCGGATGAGGCGCTAATCAGCACGCGCGATTGCGTGAAAAAGAGCTGGCGGGCGTTATCTCCCACGCGGCGGAAGATCTCCTCGAACTGGGCACTGCGATGCGCCAACATGGGATGGGTCTGCGCTGCGGCAATTTCTTCGTTTACATCGACAGGACCCGGAATAAAGAGATGACCCATGAAACCTCCAGTAAGCAGTGAGAGTTGCCAGTGTTCAGTGATTGGACAATTACAAGATTGTAATCATATCTTCTTAGGATTTTAAGACAAAAGCCCCGAATAACGCGGGGCTTATTCACTCTTCAATGAATTACTGAGCCTGGGTTCTAAGAACAAGCAGACAAGGCCCAGCCGAACCAAGAGCACCACAGATTGAATACATCCACGAAGAACAAGAACACCGCCATGCACAAACCCAGGATAAGCAAGGCCAACACAGCCAGCATCCAGGGCTGGCTGAAGACGGGCAGGCGCAACCCTTTGCGGCGTTCCCTTCTCCTTATGGAGGAGGCCGGAAGTTCCGGCGCCGGAGTCTGTACGGGCAGGTCAGGCGCGGGGACGGAGACCGGCTCGGGCTTGCTGCGCGCCTGCGGAGCAGGGGCTACGGGTTCGGTCCGTTCGCGGGGAAGATGGCGAGGAGCGACCGTTTCAACTTGGACTGCCTCGTAAAGCAGGGTGACGCGGTCTCCCAAACGAATGCTGGCACCAGGCTGCAAGGGCACCACAGTTTTAATACGTTGCTCGTTGACAAAGGTGCCATTGGTGGAGCCCAGGTCTTCAATGGCATAACCGCCGCTTCGGGCGATGAGACGGGCATGCCGCCGGGATACCTCGACGTCGTTGAGCACCAGATCGCAGGATGGGTCGCGGCCCATCAACAGGCTGCGCCGCTCTAACTGGAGCTGCTGCCCAGGGATGGGACCGGCTTGGATGGTCAGTACAAATGAAGTGGCCATAGCATCAGGGTGAGTCTACAGATTCCTGCAGGGGGTGTCAAACGTAAGCGCAAACGAACTAAAGTTGCACGATCCCGTCGACCAACCGCATTTCGTAGCCAAAAATTGCTCCAAATGCCTTCACGACTTCTCCAATTACGGGTTCCATGCCAGGTGGGGGATCCAGCAAGTATTCCAAACTGATCTGGTTTTGGTTCTCCAGACCGCAGGCGATGATGCCTTTCCAATAACTCATGTCCGGGCTGACGTTGAGGGCAAAGCCATGGCGGGAGATGCCGCGCGCGTCCACCTTGACGCCGATGGAGGCGATCTTGCTGGGCGCTTGCTTCAGTTCAGGCGGGCAATGCCGGCAGCGAGAAGCCACATCAGGCTGAACCCACACGCCGGTCTGGCCTTTTACCTGACCGGCCGGGATGCCCAGGCTGGCCAGAGCCTGGATGAGCACGGCTTCCAGTTTGCGCAAATAGGCGATGTAATCCCCCTGCGCGATGCGGGTCTTGCCGGTGTCGACGTCCACCGTCACCTGGCCGAGAGGCAGGAGCGGGTAACCCACCAATTGCCCTGGGCCGTGGTAGGTGACATCGCCGCCGCGATCCACCCAATGCACATCCACCTGTTGCTCCTGCAACTTAGCCTGCTGCCAAAGCAGGTTCTCGGCGCGGCCGCGCACGCCAAAGGTGTACACATGGGCATGCTCAAGCAACAGCAAAGTGGGCGGCTGCTGCTCAGCGGCAATTTGCTCGGCCAACTGGTTTTGCAAGTTCCAGGCCTTTTGGTATTCGGTAACTCCTAAGCGGAAAACCTGGCAAGCAGTCATTTTGAATGCAAGGCAATAATAACATCGGGAGAAGAATGTAATTGAAGGGAGAAATTGGTGATTGGAAATGAATAGCTTGTGTAGACAGAGCAGGGGCTGGAGATAAGAGATTAGAGATTGGAGATTAGGGATTGGGGATTGGGGGCTGAAGATTAGGGAAAGAGATTGGAGGTATAAATCAAGCTTGCCAAACCTCCTGCGAAAAGAGACCATGCCAGAAACAAACAAAGAAGCAGTCAATAAAAAATCAAACGGTGCACAGCGCAATCGCGACTTTTTGAAAATTTGGGCGGCGGAGACGATCTCGCTATTCGGCTCGCAGATCACCGGGTTGGCTTTGCCCCTGGTGGCGGTAACCGAGCTCAACGCATCCGCGTTTGAGATGGGGCTGCTGCGCATGTTCGGCCAAGTGCCCTTCCCCCTATTCAGTTTGCTTGCCGGGGTCTGGCTCGACCGCATTCGGCGCCGCCCGGTGCTGATGGTGTCCGATTTCCTGCGGGCGATCTTGCTGCTCTCGATCCCGATTGCAGCCGTCCTGGATCAACTATCACTACTGCAGCTTTACATCGTGATCTTCGGTGTTGGAACCTTGTCAGTGGCTTTTGAAGTTGCTCATTTTTCGTATGTTCCCACGCTGGTGCCGCGCGACCAACTCATTGAGGGTAATAGCAAACTGCAGGTCAGCTACTCGGTCGCCGAACTGGGCGGCCCCGGCGTCGCCGGCCTGCTTACCCAGTTTATTTCCGCCCCATTCGCCGTGCTGGCAAACACTATTTCTTACTTGTTTTCCGGATTGTTGTTGGGAACCATCCGTACGCCCGAAGAATTGCAGCCGCCAAGCAAACTGCCGACCTCGGTGTGGCGAGACATTGTTGAAGGAATGCGGGCGCTGATGGGTCACAAAATACTGCAAGCGATCATCATCTCGTCGGTATTGTCCGTTACCTTTGGCTCAGCGCTGCTTTCAGTTTATGTGCTCTATCTAACCCGCGAATTGGAGTTTTCCCCTGCCACCATTGGTTTTATTTTTGCTGCGGGCGGCAGCGCGGCGGTGGTTGGAGCCATATTTGCCAAACGCGCCGCAGCTAAACTAGGGCTCGGCCCGGCGATCATCAGCGGCTGGTTTGTGCAGGGGTTAGCCCGCCTGCTGATCCCGCTGGCTGCGGGGCCGATCGCAATCCCCTTGCTAATCACCGCACAGGTCTTCACCGGAGGAGCCGGCACCATTGCCAACATCCATCAGTGGACCTTCCGCCAACAAGTCATCCCCGATCGTTTGCTGGCGCGGGTGACGGCCAGCCAGCGTTTCCTGGTGTACGGTTCCTCAACCGTTGGTTCGTTTTTAGGGGGCGTGTTGGGCTCCTGGCTGGGCCTGAACACCACCCTGTGGGTTTGCGCGGTTCTCGGCCTGCTGGGACCCGTATATGCGTTATTCACACCCCTGCGCAGCTTGCTGCAACAGTCAGTTGTCCTTGCTGATTGAAAGGGAAGCCCGCGATGGCCGTGAAACTGCCTCAGAATCACAAAAGTAGGATGGCTGTGTAAAGCGCCCTTAAGGTGGTGGAGCGAGATATCGCGTTACCAGCTTTTTACAGAAAGCACCGACGATACAGATCGGTCTGCAGCAACGAGTCCGGGTCCACTTTGTGCTTCAGCGCCTTGAATTTCTGAATAATGCTGGCGCCTAGAAAGCTGGATACTTCGCTGCGCTGCAGGCTGCTGTCCTTAGCGAAGTAGAAGCGTCCGTTGGCTTGGATC
The DNA here is from genome assembly GCA_036514735.1 of Anaerolineales bacterium. Classification (GTDB taxonomy): domain Bacteria; phylum Chloroflexota; class Anaerolineae; order Anaerolineales; family UBA11579; genus JAMCZK01. The sequence continues at coordinate 3,278 of DATBWP010000022.1, read as the reverse complement.
ACCAGCTTGTCCAGCCGGTCGGCCAGTGCCACCAGGCGGGCGCGGTTACCGGGAGTCACACGGAAATCGAGGGCCAGCGAATAGCCATCCACTGCATGAGAAAGCAGGAACTTATCAGGGCGATGGCGCTTGAGCACACCCAGATAGGAGGGCAAACCGGAGCGTTTGCACAAACGCAGCATGTTGAGGTAAACCTGCGCGGCTAAATGCTTAGGCAAAAAGCTTTGGTATTGAACCAGCCCGCCACGCCCATAACTGCGTTCCCAATCCGGAATGTAATCGAGCAAGAAGTTGAAGGCCACCAGCGACTGGTGATAAACCTTGTGGTTGCCCAGGGTGCGGTTGGCCAGGTACTTGGCCGTATTGACCGCCCAGGTTCCCAGGTTATTTACAAAGGGCGCCATCAGCGGAGGCAGGAGGCGCTTGGGCAACACACCAAACATGCGATCGGGCAGGACCTGGGCCGCCAAGTTCAGGCTGGCTTCGGCATTGGGGTCCTCCCCGGGATGCAGGTAGCGCGCCGCGTGGATCTGGCCGCGGCCGAGGCGGTTACCGAAGGCAGTGCAATCCACCCAGCCCACTACATAATCGCTGGCTTTGTGTTCATCCACCGCGGCCAGCAATTTGGGCAAGGTGGGTGCAGTCCAACCAGTGACCTCCACAGACCCGGATTCGATCTGCTTGAGCTGCAGGGTGATGGAAGTAAATACGCCCAGCAAACCCATACCGCCGATCATGGCGAAGAACAACGCGGAGTTCTTATCCGGGCTGCAGGTGACGCGTTTACCGTTGGGCAGCAGGGCTTCAAATTCCAGCACATGCTCACCCAGCGGGCCAGCCTGCCAATTGTTCTTGCCATGGATATTGGCAGCTAAGCAACCCCCGATGGTAGGGAACATTGTGCCGGGAACTACCGGCGGCCACCAGCCATCGGCGAGCACCGCCTTCCACAACTGTTCAATGGTGACGCCCGGCTCCACGGTGATGCGGCCATGTTGCGCATCCCAGACGCGAATACGGTTCAGAGCGCGCAGATCGAGCACAATCTGGCCGCGGTTGAGAGCGGCGTCACCGTAGCTGCGCCCCGCGCCGCGCAAGCCGATGCTGAGGCCTTGCTGGCGCGCCAGGGCGAACAAATCTTCAAGCTGTTCGATGGTATTAGGTTGGTAGAGCCAGGCGCTGCCGCTTAGGGAATGGCCGAAGTTCTCCAGCCGAACCAACCGCTCCAGCGGCAGGGTAGCTCCGGATTGGGCCTTCAAAAGGATAGTCTCCGGAAGATGAACGAAGGAGTCAGGCGCACAGCCAGCATGATCCAGCGCCAATACCAGGGGACATAGACCAGTTGCTTGCGGCCGTGCAGGGCTGCCCAAACGCCGGCTGCGGCCCTCTCGGAGGAAATAACGCCGAAGGTGCGCGGCGAGCCTTTCAACTGCTCGGTGGCGACGAAACCGGGCTTCACCGTGAGCACGTGGACTCCATGGCGGGTGAGGCGGTTGCGCAGGGCTTCCAAATACGTATCCAGGCCAGCTTTGGAACTGTTATACGCGGGGTTTAACACCCGGCCGCGGTCGCCCGCCACCGAAGAGATGCCTACCAGGTGGCCAGCGCCCAGACGCTGGAAGAGAGCAGCGGCGCGGCCTAGCCAGGCGATGGCGCCGAGCAAGTTGGTTTCGATCATCCGGCGGTCTTTCTCCAGGTTGAATTCGTCGATAGCCACCGGGATGGTGACGCCGGTGCAATACACAAAAACATCGATGCCCCCCAAGTCTTTGAGCAGGCGTTGAAAAAGAGCAGGGATAGCCTCCAGTTCGGTGACGTCGTGCGGGTATGGCAGAGCGCTCGTGACGTCCGCTTGGGCATTGATCTCAGCGCAAAGCTCATCCAGCTTAGGCTTGCGGCGCGCCAGCACGGCCACGACATAGCCTTCAGCAGCCAGACGGCGCGCCAGGGCCGCGCCGATGCCGGAGGATGCGCCAACCACCACCGCCCGCGGGCGGCGCGACAGGGGCGGCTCCTCGGGGAGCATTATTTTTTTAGTTTTGCGCGGCTTTGCCATGGAGAAACTTCAGTGGCGTATTATACAGCCACCTATTTAACCTCCAGGCAAAGACTATAATGCGTTAATGTTTTCCATCGACGCGAAATTGATGGATTGGCTGCTGGCCGGCGACCGGCCATCCGCTGGCAAGTGCAGCGCGACCTGCTGGGCGCCAAGCCGACGGTCTACGAACGGGAACGCGCCAAAGTGGCCACGCAGGGCTGGGGAAAACGCTATCTTTCATTTCAAGACAAACAAGGCATCTGGGGCAATGGCTTGTACTCGCCTAAATGGAAATCCACACATTACACACTTTGGACCTTGCGCTTCATCGGCTTGCCGCCGCGCCACCCGCAGGCGCTGAAAGCCTGCAACATCCTGATGGACGAGGGCTTTCGCCCAGATCACGGCATAGACTTTTCGGGTGAAGGCACCTGGCGCAGAAGGATCAAAGCGGGGAAACCTGCGCCAACCCCAAAGGGTAATGGTGAAACCTGCATTACCGGTATGGCGCTAGCGATATTTTCGTATTTCCAAATAGAAGACGAACGAGTCGATTTGATCGCCGAGCACCTCCTCGAACACCAAATGGATGATCACGGCTGGAATTGCCAATACCCAAGACGCGGGGCTACCCATGCATCTTTCAACACGACGTTACTAGCCTTGGAGGGATTACGCGAATACCAATCCCTTCATCCCAAGAGCACCTTGCCGATAAAAGAAGCTTTGGCTGGTGGACGCGAGTTCATCCTTCGGCATCGCCTCTACAGGTCGCATCGAACGGGAAATGTGGTCAGCTCGGCGTTCACACGATTCCCCGCCCAACCCACGTGGCGATACGACTTTTTACGTGCATTAGATCATTTCCAGGCCGCGCAGGCGCCCAAGGATGAAAGATTACGGGACCCGATAGCTTTACTGTTAAGAAAGCGCGATGATAGCGGCTTCTGGCATGAATACAGCATAGGCACTACGGCGAGTGTCTGGTTCCAAATGGAGACCACGGGCAGGCCCGGCCGCTGGAATACCCTGCGGGCGTTGCGCGTGTTGAAGTGGTGGGAAGAGGCGAACTTGTAGGGACGGATTTATAAACCGTCCCCTACGTCTTCGAGATCACTGCACGCTGCACAAAGCGATCGACGGCTCCAAAACGATACTTATATTCCTCGCCCCCGCGCATGAAATCGAAGATGCGGCGGCCATGCGCGGCGCTCCAGCGGATCATCTCGGCCATAAT
>DATBWP010000021.1:0-13598 GCA_036514735.1 Anaerolineales bacterium | reverse complement strand
GAAGTCCCGGATTACGAAGAGGCCGCGCGCTTCGAGATCCCTGAGGTCAACCGCCTTCTGCAAAACCTTGCCCAGGAAGCCACCCTGGGCTTGCTGACCGGTGTCGGCCTGCCGCTCATCGTGCAAAACCGTGTGCTGGGTGTCATCTTTATTTTCCGCAATTATCAAGGCGTCTTTTCGCGCGAAGACCGCCAGTTATTGCAAAGCTTTGCCGACCAGGCTGCCATCGCTGTGCATAACGCCCAGCTTTACGACCAGACCAGCAGCCAGGCCCAGCGCTTGGACGCCATCCTCGATTCGGTAGCGGACGGCATCCTCATCCTGCTGCCCAATCGCAGTATCGAGCGCTGCAATCCGGCTCTGGAGCGCTTGTTTGGACGCCCCAGCGCCCAGATCATCGGCAGCCAACACAGCCAAATGGTCCGCTGGAAAGAGCTCTCCCACGGTCCCACCTTGGAGCAAGCGGAAGCCGGCGGCTGGCCGCTGACCCCCACCGCCACTTTATATGTGGAGGGCGACCTCCTCCGCCCGGATGGCAGTGCTCTGGCGGTCGGCATTACCTATGCTCCCCTGCTGAATCAGGCGGGGCAACTGCTCAATATCATTGCCTCGGTGCGCGATGTGAGTCGTTTTCGCCAGGCCGAAGAAATGCAGAGCACCTTTATTTCCGTCATCAGCCACGAGCTTAAGACGCCCGTGGCCTTGATCAAGGGTTATGTCGGCACCTTGCGCCGCGAAGATGTGCGCTGGGATAGCAAAGTGGTGCAAGACAGCCTGGCTGTTATCGAAGAGGAAGCCGACCACCTGGCAGAGCTAATCGAGAATTTACTGGATGCATCCCGCTTGGAAGCGGGCGCCCTGGCGCTTAACGCCTCAGACCTTTCATTGCCCCGCCTGGCAGAACGCTTGGTGGAACGCTTCCGCACCCAAACGGATAAACACCAATTCACCCTGGATTTCCCCCCGGGCTTTCCGGTCATCCTGGCCGATGAGCAGCGCATCAGTCAGGTTTTGCTCAACCTGCTCTCCAATGCGGTCAAGTATGCTCCCAATGGCGGCCAGATCCTCATCGGCGGCCAGGTGCGCCCCGAGCACGTCGTCGTCTGCGTGCAGGATCAGGGCGCCGGCATCCCCCGCGCCGATATCCCCCACATCTTCGACCGTTTCTACCGCGCCGGCGAGACTGCCCGCAGTGTAAAAGGCGCTGGGCTAGGTCTCTATCTCACCCGCGCCATTCTTGAAGCTCACGGCGGCTCCATTTGGGTAGACTCGCACTACACCGAAGGCGCTCGCATTTGCTTCTCACTGCCCCGCAATCAATGATCAATGAGGTCTATGAGAGAGAGTTATGCCTAAAACCCAAGTCCCCTGTCCCAACTGCCGGCAACCCGTTATCGCCGATGTCGAACAGCTCTTCGATGCCGGCGCCGATCCCCAAGCCAAACAGCGTTTGCTCAGCGGCAATGTAAATGTCCTGCGCTGCCCGCATTGCGGTTTTCAAGGTTCGCTGGCCACCCCCATCATTTATCACGATCCGGCTAAAGAATTGCTGCTCACTTATTTCCCGCACGAGTTGAACGTGCCCGTGATGGAGCAGGAACGCCGCATCGCCCCCCTGCTCAATCGCGTCGTCAACAGCCTCAAGCAAGAGCAGCGCAAAGGCTATTTGCTCAAACCTCAGCAGATGTTCACCCTGCAAAGCCTGGTGGAGAAAGTGCTGGAAGGGGAGGGCGTCACCAAGGAGATGCTCGACGCCCAACGCAAACGGGTGGACTTGCTGCAGCGCCTGTTGACCGCCGCCGAAGAAGGCTTACCGGAGCTGGTGAAGAAGGAATCCGCCACCATCGACTCTGAATTCTTTACATTGCTGAGCCGCATGCTGGAGGCCGGCCTGTCTACCAACGACCAGGCCAACGCGGCCAAGCTGGGCAAGATCCAGGAAGCCTTGCTGGAACACACCGACTTGGGCAAGCAGATCAAGCAACAGGCGGATGAGATTGAAATCGCCCGCCATAGCCTGGAAGCCGCCGGCAAAGACCTGACCCGTGAGAAATTGCTGGAGTTGCTGATCGCCGCCGTTGGCAACGATGTGCGTCTCAACGCCCTGGCCAGCATGGCCCGCCCCGGCCTGGATTATGTTTTTTTCCAGACTCTCAGTGAGCGCATTGAGAAGGCAAAGGGGGAGGAAAAGGAAAAATTGGATAAGCTGCGCGCCGACCTGCTGGAAATTACCAAGCAGATCGATGAGCAACTTCAAGGTCGCCTGCTGCATGCCCAGCGCAACCTGGAAACCTTGCTGGAAGCCGAAGCCCCCGCCGAACTGCTGCAACAGAATCCCGGTGTCTTGGACGATTTCTTTATGCAGGTGTTGAACCAGTCCTTGGCGGATGCGGAAGAGAAAAAAGATTCAGCTCGCCGCCAGAAACTGGAAAGCTTGGTGCAGGTGATCCAACAACTGATCGCCCCGGGTTACAACCCGAAGCTGCTGGATGAATTACTTGAAGCCCCCAATGATGAGGTTCGCAAGCAAGTGGTCGAGGCGCACAAAGACGAGATCACCCCCCACTTCGTGGAAAGTTTGTCTGCCATGATGTTGCAGCTCCAGGAAGGCAAAGATAAGGAGCTGGCCGAAAAGGTGCGCTCCGTCTACCGTCAGGCCCTGCGCGTTTCGATGGAAAAGGGCCTTCAATCGCCAGCAGTTGAGAAAAAACCTTAACGAGCAAAATTTCCCCATTTGTCATTCTGAGCGAGTTAGGCAATGATATTGCTTCGTGGTTTGAACAATATCATTGCCTGAACGAAGCGAAGAATCCACCCGACTCTAACTTTATTAGTCCAGCGTGAATTTGAAACCATCTTAAGGGAAGCATGCTTCGCGATCCCGCCTTGGGGTTATCCAGTAACGAGCGCAGCATGACCAACGGGCTTTAGTAAGGGCGGGTCTCAGACCCGCCCGCTTTCTCCCCCTTGCACTCCTTCGCCCCTCTTCCTAGCTCCCCTTCTCGACTTTAGGGTTATCCAGCCTTAGCCCATGGCCCCGTACGGTGATCACGTATTCATGGCTCTTGTCGACTTCCGCAAGCCGGTCACGTAGGCGGCGCACCAGCGCATCCAGCGCTTGGTCGGAGATCCCGTAGGATTGCTCTTCGCGCCAAACGGCTTTCACCATCTCTTCGCGTGGCACCACCAGGCCGTCACGCTGGTAGAGCAGGTCCAGCATCGTGAACTGGGCCACCGATAGCGGCGGTTCCACTTCCTTGTCCCGCACCCACACGCGCCGCGAGCGTTTATCCATCCGCAGGTGCCGCGGCTCGAGGCCACTCTCGATCGGTGCGTCGAACTCCAGGGGCAGCGTGGCGTCTGAGCTTACGAAGGTAAATTTCTGGGCCAGCGCGATCTGGATAATATCTCCGTCGCTGAGAGGGACAACCCCTTTGATTTGTGCGCCGTTATGATGGGTGCCGTTCTTGCTCCCCAGGTCTTCCAGCACGATCCCCTTTTCACCAGGCCGCACCTTGGCATGCTGCCTGGAGATCTTGCGATCGGGAATGACAATGTCGCATTCTTCCCCCCGACCGATGGTCAGCGGCCCGTGGATCACCCACCGCTTTCCATTTAATGGCCCGCTTTGAGCCAGAAGTACCGGATACGATTCCCTGCTGCGCGGCATATTTTCTTCCACAGGTATAATACCTCAATCAGGTACAGACCCATCAGCAGCTAGCGGATCGACCTCTTCCATACGCCGCCGATTCGCGGCTAAAGCGGCTGTTATGTTGCCATGCATGGAGAGAAGAGTTACGCATGCCATTAGAGGCGGACGGGCTTTTACGCGAGCGCTACCGGATCAAGCAATTCATTAGTCGCGGGGGAATGGGCCATATCTATTTGGCCGAGGATTTGCGTCTGGAAGGCCGTCTGTGTGCAGTCAAAGAAGTGCGCCTAGACCCCTCCCTGTCCCAGGAAACATTGGATCAAACTCGCGCCCAATTCCTGCGCGAGGCGACCGTGTTAGCCCGCCTGGACCATCCTAACCTGCCCAAGGTTTCCGATTTCTTTTCCGAGGCGCAGAGCGATTACCTGGTGATGGATTACGTGCCGGGGGATGACTTGCGCTCCCTGATGCTCGAGGCGCGCCAGCGGGGAGAATTTTTGCCCGAGGAAGAAGTGCTCACCTGGGCTGGCCAGATTGCCAATGCGCTCAACTATCTTCACAGCCAGGAACCTCCGATTTTGCATCGGGATATCAAGCCCAGCAATATCAAGTTGACTCCCAATGGGCTGGTGAAGCTGGTCGATTTCGGCCTAGTCAAGATTCTGGCTGCCCAAGAGGACACGGTGACCATTGTGCAAGGCCGTGGCACCGCCCTCTACACTCCCCTGGAACAATATGGCGGGGACACCGGCCATACCGACGTGCGCAGCGATGTGTACGCGTTTGGCGCCACCCTCTACCATTTGCTGGTGAACACCGCGCCGGTCGAGGCTCGCGAACGGTTCTTGAGCCCCAATTCCATGCCGTCGATGCGTGCACTGAACCCCGAAATCAGCCCACGCACTGAACGCGCCGTTTCTTGGGCGTTGAACCTGCACCCTGGGGAGCGTCCGCAAAGCATCCAGGCTTTTCAGCAAGCGCTGCTCGGCCAGCTGGAGCCGCAGACCCACGCCAATGGCCGCCTGCCGCGCCCCACGGTGGTGGATATTCTGGCGTCTCGCACGGAGCGGAACTTGCTGTGGTTCGCCGGAGCTTTGCTTTTACTGAGCTTTATCGCTGCAGTGGGGCGTTAACTGCCCGCTTTGGCGCGCTGGTTCCCCTTCGATTTCCGCCACATCCAGCCTGCCAGCCAGCCCAAGCCAGCCCCGACCAGTGCAGAAAGTACCACACCCCACGTTCCCCCCATCGACAACAGGGTCTGGCTTCCAGGCAAATCGAAGGCCAGGTAGCTGCCCACGGCTAGCCCGCCAATCAGGGTGGTGAGTCCCCAGCGCACAGCCCAACGTCTGCGGTCCAAGCTGATCCCGGTTTGGTAGGCAAAATACCCCGCCAGTATCGAGACCAGTGTCGAGAGGAACCAGTCCACCAGTCCAGCGCGCAGGGGTTCAGGTTCAACTTCGACGGCGACTGGGGTCTCGGAAGGTGGCACGGCGGTCGTGGCCACCAATAGAGCCTGGGCAGTCTGGGTGGCCTGCAAAGCCAGACCTTCCTGGTTGATACCGATCACATCAAACCGCAGGGCTTCCGACCTGGCGGGCGGCTCTCCGCTGTAGGCAATAATTTCCAGGCTGCCTTCTTCTTCGATGGAGTAACTGCCCAGGGCTAATCCTTGCTTGGTGGTGGCGCTAATTTGGCGGGTTAATGTGCTTCCCTCTTTCACGATAGTGATCGCGAAGGTCACCGGTGTGTTGTCTGGAACGATATGCCCGTTGTGGTCCACAATGGGGCCGGTTTGCACGCTGAGCAGATCTCCGGCTTTATAGATGGGAATCGCACTGGGCTCAATCGTTTCCTGCGCTTGGGTGGTCGCTGGGCTTATCGTCGCGGTCTCGGTCGGGATTGGAAAAACCCGCAACACATTGATCGGGATGATTTCGGTTTCGTCGGGAGAGGTCGCTTCGATCAAGTCGTATCCAACACCCTCGACCGATACCGGCGAATCCCCCGGCGCACCAATTTCCTGGAACAGCAAGCGGGCGGCCACTTCGGCCATGCCCCTCTCTTTGCTGTAGAGCGCGTAATAGGCTGTGATCTTGGTGATATCCGTGGCATCCAGGTAGTAAGGGGCATTCATTGCAAACACGATGACCTTCCTATTCTGGATCAGGTCAGGCCGTTCGGAGAGCAGGCGGCGTAAGGCAGTCGACTCGGGGCGGATGCTTGGCTTTCCGAGGGCGAATATCACCCATTCGGCGCGCTGCAGGGCCCCGCTGATCGCGTCTTCTCCCTCCGGCCATTGCTTATCCAGGGTGCGCGTGAGCTGGGCAAAAGAAAACGAAAGCAGGTTGGCCGTGGTGATCTGATTGCCGGCCTGCGGCCCATAAAGGGATAAGGCGGCATCCTCCAGCGCAGTGACCGCCAGCGTGTCTTGTACGTCACACAAGCCGCACTGTTGTATATCGATTCGGTCCGTGAAAAAAACGATTTGCTCGAAACGGCCGGGCGGCTCCGGCAGGATGTTCGCCAGTTCCTCTGGTCCGGGGCTCAGCAGGGTGGCTGCCAGTCGCCCAACTTCGAAGATTAGGCGGTTGTTTTGGCCAACCGTTTGGGCAGCATCGCTTTGCGGTCTCACGTTTCGGGCATTGAACGTCGGATAGAGCTTGAATTTAAGCGTCAGGATGCGCCTGACGGATTGGTCTACTCTGTCTGCGAAAGCCTGGTCTTCCCGATATTTTTGTGCGAAGAATTGCACCGTGTTGCGGATGCTGGCGTACGCGTCTGGGTCGTTGTTGGCCAGGAAGTTACCCAGGTAGAGCAGATCGTTACCGGCCAGGAATGCGTCGCGCGCCACCAAAGGAGAATTGAAGATTTGCTCCGAAGGGTCGTAGTTGCGCCGCACCGCGCGTGTCCCCAGGTTGTCGCTCACGATAACGCCGCCGTCGGCGCGCCACTCGGCAAATTGGGGCAAGGCCATCAATTGAGAAAAAGCCTGGAAGTCAAAACTGATCGGGCGGGTGGTGGCCCGGATGTTTCCCTGAAATCCCTGGTAGCGGATGTGGGCCAGCAGCATGCCGTCCGCGGTGGCCTCGGCGGTCGGTGCATCCCCGGTTACGCTGAAAAAAGGCGGCAGTTCGATTTGGGTGAGCTGGGTGAGCGACTTGCGCACGGTGGGCACTTCTTCATCCACCGGCCGATCCGTCCCACCGTAGCCCGGCAGGTGTTTCGCCACCACCGCCACGCGGTCGTCGCTGCCCACATGCACGCCGCTGATAAAGGCCTGGCCCATCTGGCCAACCCAGAAGGGGTCTCCGCCGAAGCTGCGCGCCCCCAGGTCTCCGAGACTTTGCGGGTTGGGGCTATCCAGCACATCCAGCGAAGGTCCCAGCAGTAGATTGATGCCCACCGCAGTCAATTCCGACCCAAGCAGTTCCCCGGCTTGGCGGGCGAACTCCGCTTCCCAGGTAGCACCCAACGCCATGGCGCTGGGCACTGGGCTCAACCCCTCGAGGATCTGATCGTTTGGGTAGCCGTCACCTTCTTGAGAAATGCCGATGAACAGTGGAATATACGCAGGCTGGTAAAACTCCCCGCTCAGCAAATCGGCGCGTTCCTTCTCAGCCGAGGCGGCTTCGGCTGCCTGCAAGGCGCTGGTCAGGCTGACTAGGCCCTCGATGGTGTTGGGGGCTACGAAGTTGTCCATGTCCTGGCGTAAGATCACGCCGCCAACGTGATAGTTGGCGATCAGGTCGTAGATCTGGTTTTCCTGGGCGGCAAAAGCGCCGCTGAAGGTGACCAAAAAGAGCTGCCCCACGCGCTCTTCAGGGGAAAGGTCCTCGAGCAGGTTGAGCGCTTTGGCCTGCGGACTGCCTCCCTGCACGACAGGGGCGGCTTGCCCCCCGGTCGCGCCTAGGCCAACATTTGCCAACACCAGAATTAAAGCCAGCCAGGCTCGCCAGGCTGCTTTGTGTTTTTTTGTCCTATTTGAAGATTGAACCAACATTTGGTTAATTCACCACCGGCTAAGATCGAGAGCCTATCCCCCATCGCCCCTGGGCTCACCGCGGCGATTATAGCACGGGGGATTTTCTGTTCCTGGATAGCATATAATCGCCCGCATGAAGCTGAGCATCATTATCCCGGTATTCAATGAGGCTGCCACCGTTTCCGAGATCCTTACCCGCGTCCTGGCCGTCAACCTGGCCGATGAGATCATCGTGGTCAACGATGGCTCCACCGATGGCACCGGCGCGGTTTTACAGACGCTGGGATCATCAAAAGTGCAGGTGATTACCCATCCCCGCAACCAGGGCAAAGGGGCCGCCGTGCGCAGCGGGTTGCAGGCCGCCCGCGGCGACCTGATCCTGATCCAGGATGGTGACCTCGAATACGACCCGCGCGACATCCCTGCCTTGCTCAAGCCCATCGAAGAAGGCGTGGCGGACGTGGTCTATGGCTCGCGTTTCCTGGGCGGGCCGCGACGCCCAACCATGTATTGGCATATGGTGGCCAATAAGTTGCTTACTTTCTTCACCAATATCCTCTACAACAACATCCTCACCGACATGGAGACCGGCTACAAGCTCTTTCGCCGCGAGGTCTTGGCCGAGATCCGCATCCGCTCCAACAGCTTCGACTTCGAGCCGGAAATCACCGCCAAACTGCTGAAACGCCGTGCGCGCATCTACGAAGTGCCCATCTCCTTCAACCCCCGTGACTATTCTGATGGAAAGAAGATCGGCCTGAAGGACGCCTTTGCAGCCTTCTGGACGCTGTTCAGGTATCGGTTTGTAGATTAGTTTCTGGCTGGCGTGAAAACATATGTGAAATTAAGAAACGTCGTTAGCCATATAGTCATATAGAAAGGTGCGGGCCATGAAACTACGTGTAAGCTTCTACTATGTTGGCAATATTCAGAAAGCCACAAGACTTTATTCTAAGTTTCTGGATCTTTCTCCTGCTTATGCCGATCAAGGCTGGGTGCTTTTTCATCTTGAAGGTGGAGATTTGGCCCTTCACCTGAATGAAGATTTGGCCGAGACAGGTACCCAGGATGCAGTGAAATATGGCGCGGTGGTATCCCTTACCGTTGACGACCTACCGAGTGCCCTGCAACTTGCGAAAGACTGTGGGTTTCGCTCGGTGGGGGAGCCACAAGGGCTTGCCTATGGCGTCCAAGCACAGATTCGCGACCCTTGGGGGAATCGACTTTCGTTGGTCAAGCCCAAGAGCGAATAAGGCGGGAACTATGACCTTGGCCCTCTAAAAGGTTGGTGTGGCTGTCTCGGCCCGCCCCTTACCTGCTCGCCTTCAGATCGCGCACGTTCAGCTGCAGCCGGCTGCGCCCGTTAAACTCGTTAGCCTCGAAGCGATACAGCAGGTCCACGGCCTTCGGCATTGCCTGCAACCAGTGGCCCTGCTGGAAGGCGATCGCATCATAGGTAACCCAGCCATCCGTCACCGTGAGCTTGAGGTGCTTGCCCTCCGCCCCCACCGTGCGGGCGTCACGCACCTGCAGGCCGCGCGTCACCAGGTACACCTGCGGGTTGCCGTAACCGGTGGGCTCGATCAGTTCCAGGTGCTGCAAGATGTCCGCTTTCAGTTCGGCCAGCGCGATTTCGGCGTCGGCCACCAGCACCGGCCGCAAAGCCAGGCTGCCCAGTTGCTGCTGGGCTAGCGCTTGCAAACGTTCCAGCGCTTCCGCCAGTTTCGAGTTGTGCACGGTAAAGCCGGCGGCCGCGGCGTGCCCGCCGAAGTTCCTGAATAAATCCGCGCAGGTTTCCAGCGCCTTGGTGATATGGAATTCGGGGATGCTGCGGCACGAGGCCCGCGTGAATTCCGGCCCGCGCTGCCCCACGATAGCTGGCCGGTAAAACTTGTCCACCAGCCTCGAAGCCACCAAACCAACCACGCCCGGGTTGTACTCCTCGTGGATCGCCGTGAGCAGCAAGGCGTCCGGCTGGGCCGCGACCATCTCCTCCGCCGAGGCGGTGATTTCGCGGGTCAATTGTTGCCGCTCGCGGTTCTGGCTGTCCAAATATTGCGCCAGCCGCCCGGCTTCGAAGACATCCGTGGTCATCAGCAGGCTCAACGCATTCTGCGCCGTTTCCAGCCGGCCGGCGGCATTCAGCCGCGGGCCGAGCAGGAAGCCGATGTCCCCGGCGCGAACCGCCGCCGGCTTAAGGCCGGAGACTCCGATCAGCGATAAGATGCCCTGCCGCGTGGGCTTGCGCAGCGCCGCCAGCCCCTCGCGCACCATCCAGCGGTTCTCGCCGATCAGCGGCACCATGTCAGCTACCGTGCCCAGCGCCACCAGGTCCAGCAGCGCGTTCGTGCCCAGCCCAGGCGCCGCGCCCAGTTTCTGATCCAGGGCGCAGGCCAGCTTAAAGGCGGTGCCCACCCCGGCCAGTTGCTTCTCTTCATATTCATCCCCGGCCTGCTTGGTGTTGATCACTGCGAAGGCATCCGGCATCTCGGGCCCGGGCGAATGGTGATCGGTGATGATCAGGTCCAGGCCCAGGCGCTTGGCCTCGGCGGCTTCATTGACCGAGCGAATGCCGCAATCCACGGAGACTACCGTCGCCGCCCCGTTCTCCTTCAATTGCTGCAGCGCGGCGATGTTTAGCCCATAGCCTTCCTCAAAGCGGTCGGGGATATAAGCTTGGGCTTGCCCGCCCAGGCCTTGCAGGCTGTTCAGCAGCAGGGCTGTGGCGGTTACGCCGTCGGCGTCATAATCCCCATAGACAACAATAGGTTCGCCATTCTTGATGGCGAAAGAGAGGCGGTCCACCGCCGCTTCCATGCCCTTCATCCTGAACGGATCGTTGCTTTCGGGGGGTAGGGCGGCCAGGAAACGCTTGGACCCTTCGGCAGTAGCCACGCCACGATTGAACAGCACTTGCTGTAGCAGGTTTGGATAACCCGCCAGGTCTAATGCTGCCTCAGAGGTGAGCTTATTGGAAATTTGCCAATGCTTTTCGATGATTTTGTCCCTGGTTAGCGCGTGATTTATCTATACTCCTCCCCATGACGCGGAGGGTTTGCTTCAGCTTCAGCCAATGATAACCGCTTCTTCTCACCTAAGCGTTGGTCGCAACGCTATTTTGCCTTCGCGTTGACGCTGTTTGCAATCACTGCTATCATCCCTTGGCTATGGGAGCTCGGCTTTTGCAGGCGTTGCGCGCCGTCTGGTCTGAGATTTGGAGCCTGTTTCGTTGGCTTACTCCCGGCTTGGGGGTCAAACGCTGGATCCTGCTGATCTTGTTTGCCACTTTCCTCATCGGCATCGGCGGTGCCATGCTGGTGCTGGATGTTTATCGCACTGCACCCGATACGTGGTGGCTGCCAATCTTTGACTATCTGTCCCTGCGCTTTCTCGATCGCACCTTGCGCGCCGCCATTTTTGGTTTCCTGGGCGTCGCCGGCCTGATCTACGGCGTGTTGCGCTTGAACCGCGCTCTGTTGGCGCCCTACCTGCGCCCGGGCCGCCCGGTGGTGGATGCCCTGGCCGACCATCGCAAGCGCGGCCGCGGGCCACGTATCGTCGTCATCGGCGGCGGGCACGGCATGGCCACCCTGCTGCGCGGCCTTAAAGCGCATACCTATAATCTCACCGCCATCGTCACTGTGGCCGATGACGGGGGCTCCTCCGGGCGCTTGCGCAGCAATTTAGGCGTCCTTCCGCCCGGCGACATCCGCAATTGCCTAGCCGCCCTCTCCAACGATGAGACCCTCATCACCCAGCTGTTCCAATATCGCTTTTCCAGCGGCGAAGACGGCATGGGCGGCCATTCCTTCGGCAACCTGTTCATCAGCGCGCTCAGCGAGATCACCGGCAGTTTCGAAGAAGCCGTCGCTGAGTCCGGCCGGGTGCTCTCCGTCCATGGGCGCGTGCTGCCCGCCACGCTGCACGATGTGCGCCTGGTGGCCGATCTCTCCGTCCCGCTTTCCAACGCCGAAGTGCGCGTGCGCGGCGAAAGCCAAATTCCGGCGGTGACCGGCTCCGTGCGCCACGTTTGGTTGGAACCGAATGCGCCACCCGCTTATCCCGACGCGGTCAATGCCCTGCTCAACGCGGACCTTATCGTCATCGGGCCCGGTTCCCTCTACACCAGCATTCTGCCTAACTTGCTGGTGCCCGATCTGGTGGCTGCCATTCGCAATAGCCCCGCGCTAAAAATATTCATTTGCAACCTGGCCACCCAGGCCGGTGAAACGGATGGCTATGCTTGCGGCGACCATATTCGCGCCCTCGAAACTCATGTGGGTGTGGGCTTGTTTGATATCGTGCTTAGTAACCAGCAGCACAACCAGCCCCTGCCCAATGGGTCTCAATGGGTGGCCGCCGAAGAAGGCCTGCAAGAACAATACGCGTTGTACCGCGCCGATCTGGCCGACCCCGAGCATCCCGGCCACCACCAGGCCACTATCCTGGCCCAAACCCTCATCGATCTGCTCCAGGAGCGCACAGGGCCGCTGGCGGCCCTTAAAGAATAAGAGGATCCTGTGTTCAACAAAAAGACCATCAAAGATATAGACCTGTTGCGCTGCCTGCTTGGCGCTGATGAATCATAAGAGTACACTAAGTGTCATAGACGGGGCATCAAGTTGGTTAAAAAGGAGGCCAGATGGTAAAGCTCAAAGACGCGAATAAAATTGAGTACTTCAAAGAGTTAATTCGAGCCTTAGAATCTTTGAAATCCCATACTCTTCTTTATATATCATTTGACTTAGGTTTGATTGGGTTTAGTTTGAATAGCCTCTTATCAGATCGAGGCGTAACAGGATTAACATTAGATCAAAAAATACTTTTAGCGGGCGGTATTGCGTTGCTTGCGATCTCCGCGATATTCATGGCATTGTATATGGGGTTATTACAAAAAGAGCGTACCCGAGCAATTGATTGGTTAGTTACACTAAACGTGAGGGAGGCTAGAACAATCCATACCCCAGGAAATATTGCTTTCAGGAGGGTAGGTTTCGTCGTTTACATAGCAGGTTTTACCATGTTAATTGGCTTATTAATCTATGTTTTATTCACATTCACCCTGATTTTCATTTAGAGAATTGAGGTCCAGTTGTTCGGAAAGAAATCAATCAAAGATATCGAGCCGCGCGGCAAACGTGTGCTGGTGCGCGTGGACTTCAACGTTCCCATTGAAGACGGCGTGGTGCAGGACGACACCCGCATCCGCGCCGCGTTGCCCACCATCCAGAATTTGCTCGATCGCGGCGCGGCCGTCTTGCTCTGCTCCCATCTGGGCCGCCCCAAAGACAAACCCGATCCAAAGTATTCCCTGCGGCCCGTGGCTGATTATTTAGTTGGCCTGGTGAAGGCCCCAGTTCATTTTGTCGACGAGTGTGTAGGACCCAAAGCGGAGGCCGCCGCCAGAGAGCTCAAAGCCGGCGAGATCCTCCTGCTGGAAAACACGCGCTTTTATCCCGGTGAAACCAGGAACGACCCCCAAATGTCCAAGGCGTTGGCCGCTTTGGCCGACCTGTACGTGAACGATGCCTTCGGCTCAGCCCACCGCGCCCATGCTTCTACCGAAGGGGTCGCCCATTACCTGCCTGCGGTAGCCGGCTTGCTGATGGAACAGGAGATTCGCTATCTAGGCCAGGCGCTGGCCGATCCCAAGCGGCCTTTTGTGGCCATCCTGGGTGGCGCTAAGGTGAGCGACAAGATCGGGGTCATCCGTAATTTGCTTGGCAAAGCCGATCACTTGCTCATCGGTGGGGGCATGGCCAATACCTTTTTTAAAGCCCAGGGCATGGAGACGGCGGATTCCTTGGTCGAGGCGGAAGCCGTGGACACGGCCAAGGAGTTGCTGGCCGGCGCCTCCGGGAAACTGCATTTGCCTGTTGATGTGGTGATAGCTGATGCCTTCGCTGAGAAAGCGAACTACAAGACCATGAAAGTCGGGCCGATCCCCGCGGGTTGGCGCGT
>DATBWP010000020.1:0-5002 GCA_036514735.1 Anaerolineales bacterium | reverse complement strand
TTATTTCGTGGCGCGCGATAACCTGGCGTCCGGCCTTGGTGAGGGCTCCATCTCGGCGCTCAACCTGGGTTGGTTCATTATGCAGGTGCCGGAGACCTTGCTGGGTACTGCAGTGGCCATCGCCCTGCTGCCCAGTATTTCCGAGATCTTCAGCCGCGGTGAGAAAGACAAGTTCGCCCAAACGGTCAATGGCACCGTGCGCGCCATCCTGGCCTTCACCATCCCCGCGGCGGTGCTGCTGGCCATCAGCCTGCCGCCACTGCTGGCGCGGGCCTTCCCAGCTTTCAGCCCTGAGCAAGTGGACCTGGTCGTGTGGGTCACGCGCTTGTATCTGGCTGGGCTCACCGGCCACGCCCTGCTGGAGATCGCCTCGCGGTCCTTCTACGCGCAGCAGAACGCGGTCACTCCATTATGGGCCGCAGCGCTCAATGCACTGGCTTACATTGTGTTGGCTGTCGTGCTCACGAACCTTATGGGCGCGGGCGGCATTGCCTTTGCCGGCACCCTGGCCTTCACTGCAGAGGCCTTGCTGTTATTGTGGCTGTTGAAACGTAGTTATCCCGGCCTGTTGCGCAGCCGGGATACGCTGCTGCGCGTGGCTGCAGCCAGCGCGCTCGGCGGTTTGCTGGCTTTTGGCCTGCTGGAATTTGCGCCCATCCCTGCGCTGTTTTCTGCGCTGCTCGGCCTGGTGCTCGGCATGCTGATCGTGCTTGCCTTTATTCTCCCCGAATTGAAGGCCTTTACCCATCTCGGCAGGCAGTTGGCCAAACCCTCACTCGCCGAGGAGCCTCTGACCAGCTAACCCGCATCAGCCTATAAGCGCAGCTTGGCCGCCTGGTAATCGCTGTAGCCGCCGGGATATTCGACCAATTTTCCCTCGTGTAATTCCACGAGACGGGTAGCGACCCGATCAAGGAAGTAGCGGTCGTGCGAGATCACCAGCACGCTGCCTTCGAAGTCTTCCAGCGCCTCCTCCAGCACTTCGGCCGAGCGGATGTCCAAGTTGTTGGTGGGCTCATCCAACAGCAGGAAGTTGGCGCCGCTCAACATGATTAGGATAAGCTGCAAGCGGCTGCGCTCCCCGCCGGAGAGCGTGTCCACCCGGTTGCGCATCTGCTCATAATTGAAGAGGAACTTGCTCAGCAACTTGACCGCGTTCGGCTCGCTCAACCTGCTGGCGCGGCGTACCACGTCAATTAGCGGCTGTGAGCCAGCCAGGGTTTTATGCTCCTGGGCGTAATAGGCGCTCTGTATGCTGGGACCTAATTTGATCTCTCCCGCATCTGGCTTGTCGCTGCCCAGCAGCAAGCGGAAGAGTAGCGACTTGCCCGCTCCATTCGGCCCCACCAGCCCAACCCGTTCGCCGTGCCATAGGGTCAGGTCAATACCGGTGAGGATCTCGTCGCGGCCTTCGCCCAGGGGTTTGTCGAAGCCTTTTCGCACGCCTACCAGTTCCAACACTTTGTTGCTGCCGCGCCAGCCAGGGAAGTGCAAGCCCATGGCTTTGCGCTCCAGGATGGGTTTCTCCACCTTATCCATCTTCTCGATGCGTTTCATCATCGATTTGGCCCGGCGGATCAGTTTCTCGTTATCGTGCGAACGTCCCCAGATCAGCATGCGCTTGGCCGATTGCTCCAAGCGGTGGATCTCGCGTTGCTGCACCTTGAACTGGTGCTGCTGCTGGAACAGGCGCGCTTCTTTCTCGGCGGCGTATTCTGAATAGTTGCCGGGATACTCGCTAAGGCGGCCATCCTCCAATTCGGCGATCTCATCGGCGACCACGTCCAATAGATAGCGATCGTGCGAGACGATGACAACGCCGCCGGCATAGCTGCGGATGGTCTCTTCCAGGAAGACTTTGCCGGCCATGTCCAGGTGGTTATCCGGCTCATCCAGCAACAGCAGATCGGGGCGGGTCACCAGCAACTTGGCCAGGCCCACCAGCTTTTTCTGGCCGCCGCTGAGGGCGGAGACGGGCAGGTCCAGCTCGTGCTCAGCGAAGCCCAGGCTGAGCAGAGTAGAGCGCACCTGGCCGATGTATCCTGGCCCGCCGATTTGGGTGTATTCCTCCAGCAAGCGGGCTTGTTCATCGATTTTGCGGATCAGTTTTTTCTCGTCGGAATAGATCTCCGGCTTTCCCAGTTCGGTCTCTACCTGGGTCAGGGCACGCTGCAGTCTGGGTACATGGGTTGAAGCCGTCAGCGCCTCTTGGAGGAGCGTATGCTTGGGATGCAGGCGAGGCTCCTGCTGCAAGTAGCCGATGCTTAGTTTGCCACGCGAATTGGCATAGCCGCTCTCAGTGACCAGCTCGCCGCTGATCAGTTTGAGCAAACTGCTCTTGCCCGCCCCATTGGGACCCACCAAGCCTACGCACCGATCCTTATGGATATCCCAGGAAAGATGCTTGAAAACGGGTTGGGCGTTGTAACTCACCGTCACCCGGTCCAGACTGAATCCGATAATGGCTAACTCCTATCTTGTACAAATATTATCAGAGGACGCGGCTGTTAAAAGCCAGAACAAAAAGCGAGGCCATCAGACCTCGCTCCAGTGCCTAAAACGGGATGAGCAACCTTAACTAAGCCGCCTGCTTCTCCCTGGCAACACCCGCCATCAGCAAGCCAACCTCACGACGATTGGTGGATTTTGCGTCCAGGATGTCCACAATTTTGCCGCGGAACATGACCGCGATGCGGTCGGAGAGCTGCATGATCTCATCCAGCTCAGAGGAGACTAACAACACGGCAGCGCCTGCATCCCTGCTCTCGATCAAGCGTTTGTGGATATATTCGATAGACCCTACATCAAGGCCGCGGGTGGGTTGGGAGGCAATGAGCAATTTAACGGTGCGTGACAGTTCGCGGGCCACGATCACCTTCTGTTGATTTCCGCCGGAGAGGGAACCCGCAATGGTACTTGCACTGGGGGTGCGAATGTCAAAGTCGCGGATCTCCTTTCGGGCCATTTGCAAAATCGCGTCATGGCGCAAAACACCCCCTTTGGAAAACGGTTGGCGATAATAGGTGTTCAGCACCAAATTGTTTGCCACCGTATAAGGCAGCACCAGCCCATCGCGTTGCCGGTCTTCGGGGATATGAGCCGTGCCCAGTTCGGTAATACGGCGGGGATTGGCTTTAGTCACGTCCTCGCCCAATAAGGTTATCCGGCCTCCCACCGGCTGCTTTAATCCCGTCAGGGCTTCTACCAACTCCGTTTGGCCGTTGCCCTGAACGCCAGCAATCCCCAGGATCTCTCCGGCGTGTACATCCAAGGAGACTCCGTCTACCTGGGTATGCGCGCGGCTATCCACGACCCGTAAGTTGTTCACCTGGAGAACCACATCGCCAGGCTTGGAAATCCCCTTTTTCACGTTGAGCAACACATCGCGGCCCACCATCATCGAGGCGAGTTGGCTTTCATTGGTTTTGTCCGGGGTTGTGGTTCCCACCACTTTCCCTTGGCGAATCACCGTAACATGATCGGCGATCTTCAGCACCTCTTTCAATTTATGAGTAATAAAAATGATCGATTTCCCACGTCCGGTAAGGGAGTGCATGATCTTGAACAATTCATCGGCTTCCTGGGGCGTAAGCACAGCGGTAGGCTCGTCCAGGATGAGGATACTGGCTTGGCGATAAAGTAGCTTGATAATCTCAACCCGCTGCTGGACACCAACCGGCAGCTCTTCGATTAATGCGTCAGGGTCGACACTTAGCTGATATTGCTGGGAGATGGCGCGGATCTCGTCTGCGACCTTGCCTTTATCCAGGGTGCTAATTGGGGTGAGGACTTCCTTGCCCAGCATCACATTCTCAGTCACGGTGAACACTGGCACCAGCATAAAGTGTTGGTGCACCATGCCCACTCCGGCATTAATGGCATCATTGGGAGAGTGGATGGCCACTTTCTTGCCTTGGATGAAGATCTCGCCTTCGTCTGGCTGGTAAAGGCCATAGAGTACGTTCATCAGGGTCGTCTTGCCCGCCCCGTTTTCCCCCAAAATGGCGTGGATCTCACCCCGGTTCAACTTCAGGTCAATATCATCGTTGGCCAAAACGCCAGGAAAGCGTTTGGTGATATTACGAACCTCTAAGACGACGTTGTTTTCCTTTGCCATAGTCGCCTAGGTGAATCAGCCTTCCTTCTCGTAGGGCACGCCTTCTGCCGCCGGTGGGCGTGAGCGGCCGACAAAGCCAGCCAGGACCACAATGGTGATGATATAAGGCAACATGCCAACAAATTGATGGGGAATAGTAATTCCACCAAACTGTATTTGCGTTTGAATCGCCGAGGTGAGTCCAAACAGAAGGCCCGCCCCCCAGGCGCCCAGCGGAGTCCACTTGCCAAAAATCATCACGGCTAAGGCCACAAAGCCGCGCCCGTTGGTCATCGCTCGTTCAAAAGAACCGACGCTTTCAATAGAAAGGAAGGCTCCGGCCAGGCCGCCGATACCGCCCGCAATGATCACATTGATATAGCGAGTTAGGAAGACGTTAATGCCCACCGTATCAGCCGCACGGGGGTGCTCACCCACAGAGCGGGTGCGAAGACCCCAACGGGTGTGGAACAACATGAAATGCACCAGGAACACCAGGATCAGCGCCGAATACGTTATGGGCGGATTGGTGAAGAGGACGCGGCCGAGAAGCGGAATATCCGCAAGAGGTCCCAATGGGATTATAGGAAGCTTGCCGCCGCCAGCCAACCCTTGTTGATAGAAGAAGCCGGTGATACCCAAGGCAAGGATATTGATTACGGTGCCACCGATGATCTGGTCAACTTTGAGGGTGACCGACATAAAAGCCAGCAACAAGCCCGCTATCATTCCGGTCAGGATGCCAACGAGAACGGCAAGCAACAAGTTGCCCACAAAGGCGCTGACCAAGAAAGAGGTAAAAGCAGCTATCAGCATTTGACCTTCTATGCCGATGTTCACAATGCCGCTTCGTTCGCAGATGAGGCCGCATAGCGCTCCCAAGACAATGGGCGTGGAATGGCGCAA
>DATBWP010000019.1:0-3464 GCA_036514735.1 Anaerolineales bacterium | reverse complement strand
GGCCGCCGCCACCCTTGCTTACAAGCTGCTTGAAAAGCAGCGGTAAGCAGCCTACAAGCTGCTCAGCGCGAGGTAACCAGCCGCCACCGGTAGCGGTCGCTTTAGTGGGGGCGGGGTGACCCCGCCCCTACGTGAATTGTCACTCTGAGCGAAGCGAAGAGTCCATCCGACTCATTCTTTAACCTTCCATCCACTCTTTGCTTAGATCATCGAACCATGGATTGTTCGTTCGAATTATTGTGAGTTTTTTCTTTCGCACCCAACCCTTGATTTGTTTTTTCGCGGCGATGGCTTCATCGATGCTTGAAAATGCTTCGTAGAAGAGGAGCTGGGCGATGTGGTATCGAGGTGTAAATCCCCCTACCAATTTCATCATTATGTTCAAATACTTGCCGTTCCAAGTCGTTGGTCACGCCCACAAAAGCGTGCCCTTTCCATTTCCGAT
The DNA here is from genome assembly GCA_036514735.1 of Anaerolineales bacterium. Taxonomy (GTDB): domain Bacteria; phylum Chloroflexota; class Anaerolineae; order Anaerolineales; family UBA11579; genus JAMCZK01. The sequence goes on along the minus strand of DATBWP010000019.1, from coordinate 3,019 downwards.
GATGTACACGTAATACGATGTAGGAGTGGCATTCATTTGTTGAGGCGCTTCGTTTTTATTAGGACGGCAAGGGTGGATGCTTCGCAGAGTTTATCCTGAGCGAAAGCGAAGGGCTCAGCATGACATCTCGAAAGCGGATTATATAACTGAGTCCACTGGTTCCCTGTCCATGGTCCGCCATTCTGTTATAAAATCCAACCAAAAGGAGCGCGTTATGAACGAATCCGCAAACCGGCTTTTTCGCATCCTGGTTTGGCTGTTCCTCATCGCCATTTTCGCCCAGCTCTTCCTGGCCGGAATGGTAGCGGTAGCAGAAGAATTGAAAGATTGGTCACTGCATGCCGCCCTGGGTCACATGCTGGCCTTCATCTTGATCCCCATGCTCATCATCATGTATGTGGGCCAGGCCAGCCGCGAAGTGAAGTTGTTGACCTGGGTCTTGTTCGCCGTGTGGTTCGTCCAGGTCTATGTGCTTGTGATCCTCTTGCGTGAGAGCATGCCCGTGGCATCCGCCTTGCACCCCGTGCTTGCCTTGATCGATTTCTGGCTGGCCTTACGGCTCTTGGGAGCAAGCAAGCTGGCGTCCGCGAACTAAGGACACTCCGTTGTCCATTCCTGGCGAAATTAGCGTTAGCATCGTCGACCTGAGCTCCCTGGGCGTTCCCGGCCGGCAGCAGGCCGCCGAGATCCTGGTGGCGGCTTTCCGCTCAGGCTGGCCGGACGCCTGGCCGGGCATGGCGGAAGGCCTGGAAGAAGTTGACGAAGCCCTTGGCGCCGAGCGCATAAGCAGAGCCGCGGTGGACGACCATGGCCGCGTGCTCGGCTGGATCGGCGGGATCCCGTCTTACCGCGGCCGCGCCTGGGAGCTGCACCCGCTGGCGGTGCATCCCGAGTTCCAGGGGCGCGGCGTTGGCAGCGCCCTGGTGCACGATTTCGAGGAGCTGGTGCGCGCCCGCGGTGCGCTTACCATTCACCTCGGCAGCGACGACGTAAACAAGATGACCAGCCTTTGGGGCACGGACCTGTATCCCAATGTTTTGGGTAAGCTGGCAGCCATCCGCAATCTCCACAGGCATCCCTATAGCTTCTACGAAAAGATCGGTTACGTGATCGTGGGCGCCATCCCGGATGCCAACGGTTTCGGTAAGCCGGATATTTTGATGGCGAAAAGAATTAATAAATATCCGTAATCAGGCGATACGCAATACATATTTCGTATTGCGTGTCCTATAATTTACATATGGATAATTCCCAACTCCATTCGATGCTTAGCGAGCATTTCGCCAAACAGGGATTTTCTGTCGGGGAAGATCATACTTTGGATGTGGATCTGCTGCTGGTCAGGGATGGCGAGCGCCTCGGCTTGCTGCTCTGCCCGCAACGTGAAGAGGGCATGGCCTTCCTCGGCGCGTTCGAGGCCGCCATGCAGCGCGCCGTGGATGCGCGCCGCGCCCAACCTGAAGGTCTCAACCTCGGCCTGGGTCTGGCCTTCGGCTCCACGGCCGCCGGGAAGCGCCCTTCCTACCGGCCGGCGCTCAAGAAATATTCATCCTCGATTGTGTTCCAGGATCTGGGTCTTTCCCTCTATTTGGTGCATGGCAAAGACAAGGTGCTGGCCTTGGCTCCAGAACAGGTCAATTCTTTTTTACGCGGTCTCGATGGCTGGATCGCAGAACAAACCCCCAGACATTCAAGCTAGGGTGGTTAGCCCGCCAGTTGCACCGCGGCGATCACTATGAAAGCGAACATGACCACGTTGGCGGACGCATGAATAAACCAGGGCCAAAGCAAACCTTTGGTTTCCAGCAGGCTGCGGCCCAGCATCCAGCCAAAGAATCCCCAGAATAGGACCCCCAGCAAACCTAACGGCAGTCCATAAAACCAGCTAATCCCAAAGAAGGCAGCCGCCAGCGCCACTGAGTGAACCGGTCCGAGAGTGTGATGGATGGGGGCCAGCAGCGCAGCACGGTAAATGATCTCGGCGGAAAATGCCGAGAGGCCGGCCAGCACAATGATAAGTGGCAGGTAAGGCAGCGCGGCCCATGCGGCTTCGACGGTAAGCCTGTCGACCGCGTAGAAGCTGGTGGCGAGCAACATGGCCAGAAAAGCGAGCAGGCTAAGCCGCAATCCAAGCGGACGCCAGGATGTGGCTTTGCCTAGGCCCAACCCGGGCATGGGTGCGGCCGGCGCGTCCAGTTCACCCGGGCGCAGGAAAAAATCCTGGCGGCGCAGTCCGATGAGCAGCAAGCCAACCATCACCAGGCCGGCGATAATTAGTTGCTTGAACTCCGCGCCGATCAAATAAGGGACGAAATTGGAAACATCCAGCGGGAACCAGGAAACCCATGCGGGCAGATCCGACAACCAAATCCCGCAGCTCTGGGCGAGAAAGATCGCCAAAAACACAAAGAAATATTTCTGCAGGATCCTCGCCGGCGCCCAGAATAAGCTGAGATAGAGCAGTGCGGCGATGAGGGCCAGCTTGGCTGCATACAGCCAATTGGGGATAGTACCGGTAAGCTCTTGAAATAATATGTCGGGAAGGAGGGAGAGCAGTAAAGTGCTTGCCCAAGCCAGCGCCAACAGCGCAGATTTGTTGGGGCGCGGCGGCTTATTCATTTAGGGAAAATATTCCCGCTAAACTTTAACCAAAGAAAGGCGCGCGGCTTCTGCTCCTTTTTCCAAAGCGGCAAAGTTGGCCGCCAGCAGGTCCTGGTGCCGGGCGGGCAAGTGGTTCTTGAGCGCTTGCTGAATGGCAGCCTGGGTCAGTACGCCGGTGGCCTCCACTAACGCGCCCAGCATCACCGCGTTCACCAGGCGCTTATCACCCAGTTCCTCGGCCAGCTCGTTGGCTGGCGCTTCCACCACGCGCAGGTCAGAGCGCGCTGCAGAGCGGTTGATCAGCGAACGATTCAGTACCAGCACGCCTCCGGGGACCACCAAGGGTTCGTATTTATCCAGTGACGGCAGGTTTAGGCACACCACGGCTTGAGGATTACGCACGGTAGGTGAGCCGATG
>DATBWP010000018.1:0-7890 GCA_036514735.1 Anaerolineales bacterium | reverse complement strand
CCTGGGAACGCTGGCAAGCCGGGGTTGTTGACGATCCAAAAGGCCTGGCGCCCATCTATTTGCAGGCCAGTGAGGCCGTGCCGTTGTGAACGCGCCTAGCCGCCAGGCGACGCACCAGAAGCTGACTTATAAATTGCGCCGGATGCGCCGGCAGGATATTGCCCAAGTCTTTTCATTAGAACAGCGCATCTTCCCCACTCCCTGGACGCAAAAAAGTTATGAATTCGAACTGGAGCGCAACCCGGCTTCCGAGCAGTGGGTGATTGAAGCGGTTAGCGCGGCAGAACCCCAGGTCGTGGCTTATTGCGTGTGCTGGTTGTTGGGTGAGGAACTGCACATCGCCAACATTGCCGTGGCGCCGCGCTTCCGGCGCAGAAAGCTGGCTAAGCGTTTGCTGGGCTTTGTGCTTAACCGCGCGGCGGAGAAAGGCCTGCGCAGCGCCACGCTGGAAGTGAGGGCTGGCAATCACGCCGCCCAGGCCTTGTATGCCGCTTTTGGTTTTGTTGAGGTTGCCCGCCGCCCGCGATACTACAGCGACAATCATGAGGATGCTTTATTGATGCAATTGCCGCAATTGAAGGCAGCCGACCTTGCCAGCCAACCTGAAACGGGTAGGGAGGGAGCTTGACCGGTTTAGAGGTTTTAAAGGAAGTGGCGGCCGAGGTGTCGGTCTGCACCCGTTGCGAACTGCATTTCTCGCGGAAGCTGGCAGTACCCGGGGAAGGGCCGGTGAATGCCGAGCTGATGTTCATCGGGGAGGGCCCCGGCTTTCACGAAAATGAGCAAGGCCGCCCCTTCGTTGGGGCGGCTGGATCCTTCCTCGAAGAGCTGTTGGCGGGCATCGGCCTGCGGCGCGAGCAGGTCTATATCACCAACGTGGTAAAATGCCGCCCGCCCGCCAACCGTGACCCGCAGTTGGAAGAGCTGCAGGCCTGCAGCGAGTACCTCGAACGGCAGGTCCAGGCCATTAACCCTAAATTGATTGTCACGCTTGGACGTTTCTCCATGGCGCGCTTTTTACCCAAGGCTAAGATCAGCGAAATACACGGCCAAGCCGTGCAGGTGCATGGCCGTCTGGTGGTGCCCATGTATCACCCCGCAGCCGCCCTCCATCAGCCTTCGCTGCGTAATACCGTGGTATCCGACTTTTCCAAGTTACCCGAATGGATGGCAAAGGCGGGTAATATCCCTGAGATGCATACCGAGGCAGTGATATCTGAGGATCGCATCCAACATTCGGAGCAACTTTCCCTGTTTTAAGAGGTGACATGAGTGACATTCGAAACGCGCTGGAGCGCAAGCTCACCCAACGCAGCGCGAAGATGGCCGTGCTTGGCATGGGTTACGTGGGCCTGCCGTTGGCCGTGGTCTTTGCCGAGGCGGGGTTCCAGGTACTGGGCATAGACCCGGATCCGAAGAAGATCAAAGCTCTGGCGGAGGGCACCTCCTATATTGGTGATGTGAGCAATGCACAGGTGGCCAAACTGGTGAAAGCCGGAAAGCTTAGTGCCACCACCGATTTCGCTGAACTGGCCAACATGGATGCGGTCAGTATTTGCGTCCCGACCCCGCTGCGGAAAACAGGGGACCCTGACCTCTCGTTCATTGTCTCGGCCACTGAAAAGCTAGCTGAGTATCTCCATCCCGGCATGGTCATCATATTGGAGTCGACCTCTTATCCCGGCACCACGCGCGAGTTGGTGCTGGATTTGCTTACCGAAAAAAGCAGCCTCAAAGTCGGTGAAGATTTCTTCCTGGCCTTCTCTCCTGAAAGGGTGGACCCCGGGCGCACGGATTGGACTACCATCAATATGCCCAAAGTTGTGGGCGGGGTGACGCAAGCCTGCAGCGAGGTAGCCGCCTTATGGTATGGGCAGGCTCTGCAAACCGTGGTGAAGGTGAGTTCGGCTGAAGTGGCCGAGATGGCCAAGCTGCTGGAGAACACCTTCCGCATGGTGAATATCGGGTTGGTTAACGAGATGGCCGTAATGTGCAACCGGCTCGGCGTTGACGTGTGGGAAGTGATCGATGCGGCGGCCACCAAGCCCTTCGGTTTTATGAAATTTACTCCGGGGCCGGGCTTGGGAGGCCATTGCATCCCCATCGACCCCCTGTACCTTTCATGGAAGTTGAAATCGCTGAATTACACGGCGCGCTTCATTGAACTCGCCTCAGAGATCAACACCAATATGCCTCGCTATGTGGTCAACCGGGTGGTGGAGGCGCTTAACGAACACGGCAAGGCGTTGAACGGCAGCAAGGTATTGGTGTTGGGGGCAGCCTACAAGCCGGACATCGACGACCTGCGTGAGTCGCCGGCTTTGGACGTGATCGGACTCTTGCGCGGCAAGAAAGCGCAGGTTAGCTATCACGATCCCCACATCCCGCATATCGATCACGAGGATTGGGCCATGGACTCGGTGCCCGATTATTTGAAAGCCGCCCAGGATGCAGATGCCGTGGTAATAGTCACCAATCATGCAACCTATGACTATCCCGCGCTGCTCAAGCGCTCCAAGTTGATCGTGGACACGCGCAACGCCTTTGGCCAAATGGCCAAAAGCGATCCCAAGGTGGTGCGGCTCTAGTGGCTCGATACCTGGTTAGCGGGGCGGCAGGTTTTATCGGCGCGCGGGTGGCGGAGCTGCTATTAGAGGCTGGGCACCAGGTGGTGGGGGTTGACAACCTGAACGATTCATATGACGTGCGCTTGAAGGAATATCGCTTGAAGTTGCTCGAAGGCCGCAAAGGCTTCTCGTTTTATCGCTTGGATATTTCTTCTCGTGACGTGATTGAGAAATTGAAAGGGGAGCCCTTCGCCGGGGTCATCAACCTGGCGGCGCGGGCCGGTGTGCGCGATAGTGCGCTGGATCCCTGGGCTTATATGGATGCCAATATGACCGGCACACTCAATATGTTAGAGCTGTGCCGCCAGCAAGACATCCCCAAGCTTGTGCTGGCTTCGACCTCCAGCATCTATGGCGTCGCTGCTCCCCTGCCCACGCCCGAAAACGCGGATAGTAACCATCCCTTGCAGCCTTATGCGGCCACGAAAAAGGGTGCCGAAGCGCTGGCCCATGCTTATCATTATTTATATGGCCTGGATGTAACCGTGGTGGTTTATTTCACGGTGTACGGCCCCGCCGGACGTCCCAACATGTCTCTGTTCCGCTTTGTCCAGGCGATCAGCGAAGGCCGCCCCATCCAGCTTTTTGGCAGCGGCGAGCAGACCCGCGGCTTCACCTATATAGACGATATAGCGCACGGCACAATCCTGGCCCTCAAACCCGTAGGTTACGAGATCGTCAACCTGGGCGGGCACGAGTCCGTTTCCATTAACAAGCTAATTTCCCTTTTGGAAGAGGCCATCCAAAAGAAAGCAACCATTGAGTACTTGCCAATGGATAAGGCGGATATGCTGGCTTCCTGGGCGGATGTGAGCAAGGCGGGCGAGCTCTTGGGTTGGAAGCCGCAAGTAGGCCTCGAAGAAGGTATCCGCCGTCTGGTCGCCTGGTACAACGCAGAACGATCCTGGGCCAGCCAGGTGCGCACTGACTGACCACCATGTTCAGGCTGCCCCTCGAACGCTTAGAACAACTCTACCTGCGCGCATTCGATTCTGAATTCCTGCGCCGCATCGTCAAAAACTCAAGCTATTTGGTCAGTGCCACCGTCTTGGCGGCCGCCATGGGCATGCTGCAGAATTCTTTTCAATACCGCGCCTTGGGTGCTGCGGGTATCGGCCTGTTGGCGGCAGTGGCCACTTTTTCCAATGTGATCAACCGCTTCACTTCCTTCCGCATCGACGAGTTGGTGGTGAAATACGTGCGGCTTTACGAAGAACGTAGGCAGCACGAAAGGGCCGCGGCAGTCTATAAGCTGGCTGCCCTGTTGGAAATGAGCGGTTCAGTGGCTGCCTTCCTGCTCATCATGCTGCTGGCGCCCTTGGGCGTCTATCTGTTTTCTGACATAGCCGGGGTCGAATCCATATTCATCCTGTATGGCAGTTTAGTGTTGATCAACGTTTTTTTTGACAGCTCAGATGGCATGCTGCAGGTGTTTAATCGCTTTGACGTCAAGTCAATTATTGATATCTCGCAAGGCGTAGTGCGCTTGGGGCTTACCGTGCTTGTTTTTTTAACCGGAGGTGGTTTGCGGGAGATGATCCTGGCCGAACTGGCCGGACGCCTGCTGCGTTCCATGGCTGTCACGGCTTTCGCTTTGTACACCGCCGGCAGGCAATGGGGCGCCGGTTGGTGGCGCACCCCCATTTCGGTTTTGAGCACCGAACGCCGCAGCTTGCTGACGTTTGCTTTTAGCACCAACCTGAGCGCCACAGTGAGCCTGGTGTCCAAGGATAGCGAAGACTTGTGGGTGAACGCTTTCTTGGGCAACGTGACCGGCGGTTTTTACAGTCTGGCGCGCACCCTGATCGGTTTATTGCAGATCCCGGTAAGCCCGTTGCCTGCCACGACCTATCCTGAATTGTCGCGCGCCGTAGCCCAAGACAACTGGGCGGCAGTGCGCAAAGTGCTGGGCCGCGGCTCGCTGCTGGCGGCTTTGTATTCCATCCCCGTGGCGATCGTGTTGATCCTGTTCGGTCGTGAGGTGATCTTGCTCTACACCAATGACCCGGGAGCCTTACCTGCTTATGCGCCGCTGGTGATCCTGGTGCTGGGCTATACCTTCGCCAATGTTTTTTACTGGAGCCGCGCCGCCTTGCTGGCCTTCAACCGCCCGGTCTACCCCACCCTGGTTAATTTTGCCGGCATGCTGTTGAAGGTGGCCGGTATATTCTTGTTTGCCTCCTATGGCGCGGTTGCCTTTGCCGCCCTGCTTTCAGGTTATTACGTGTTCACCGTAAGTTTGTCTGTGCTGCGCGTTGTGGCGGATGTGCGCGCCCATGCACCCGCGGTGGCTGGCGCATGAAGATCGCCCTGATCGCGCCGGGGCCCATCCCAGCCCAAACTGCCAATAGCATCCAGGTCATGAAAATGGCCCAGGCCCTCGTCGCCGATGGTCACCAGCTGCAGGTCTTGGCTCCCGCCAACGGCGCCACTGCAGACTGGCAGGAATTGGCGGCCCATTATGGGCTCAGCCATGCATTCGAAATCAGCAGGCTGCGCGCCCGCCCCTGGCTGCGCCGTTATGATTTTGCAGTTGCCGCCGTGCGCGCCGCACTCACTTGGGGGGCCGAGTTAATCTATACGCGCGTGCCCCAGGCGGCCACGCTGGCGGCCTGGCGCGGCCAGGCGACCATCTTTGAATTGCACGATCTGCCCGGCGGCATCATGGGCGCCTGGCTGATGCGCCGTTTCCTGCGCGCTAAAGGGGCTCGCCGACTCGTGGTTAACACAAACTATCTGGCAGGCGAGCTCAGAAAACGATTCTGTCTGCCAGCCAGACCCGGTTTTTTGGTAGTTGCGCCTAACGGTGTGGATCTGCAGCGTTATTCAAAATTACCAGAGCCCAAAGCGGCGCGTAAAAAGTTGGGATTAGCCGAAGCCTTTACTGTGGGGTATAGCGGCCATTTATATAAAGGCCGCGGAGTCGCTCTGATCCTGGCCTTGGCGCGCCAACTGCCGAAGTTACGTTTCCTGCTGGTTGGCGGCCACCTGGAGGATGTGGCCGCCTGGAAAGAACAAGCGCGTGAGTTAACCAATGTCCAATTTATGGGTTTTGTCCCCAATGCGCATCTCCCTCTATATCAGGCGGCCTGCGAGGTGTTGCTGATTCCATATAGTCAACAAGTGGCTGGGTCTTCGGGCGCCGACATTGCGCCCTTTACCAATCCATTGAAAATGTTCGAGTACCTGGCAGCTGGCCGTCCTATCGTGACCAGCGATCTACCCATCTTGCGAGAGATCCTCAACGAGCAAAACGCAGTCATCTTGCCCGCAGACGATTTGCCCACCTGGGTAACAGCGTTATCCGGCTTGCAACGGTCTCCACGACAGCGTGCGGTTTTGGCGAAAGCTGCTCGGCAGACCGCGGCTGAATACACTTGGGAGAAACGCGCGCAGCGCATACTGCTTGACCTGCCGGCATCCGGTTAACAATAAGAATTACGCCTAGGTTGGGCGGGCTAAGTCTTCAATTGAAGTTTGCGTGTAGCGTAGAAAACGCATATAAAACACTCCCCAAGCCTCACCCTGAATCAGGGTTGGCGATAAAATTCACTAATGTTCCCCTGGGTGATGCGTGTACTGGTATCGTGACGGTAACCCGTTAAGCCTGTTGCCCTGGCTTGCCGCTATGGTGGCAGTCTGGTTGGCAGGCTGGCTGCTGGCCACCCACGCGTTCCGCCTGCAGGCGCGCCAGCGGCTGATCGTTGGCCTGGGGCTGGGCTTGGTGCTCTATGCCTGGTTAGCCAATCTGTTGGGCCATTGGTTTTCACCCGACTTAACATTTATCCTGCCAGCGTTTTTATTGCTTCTGATTGCCGGCCTGTTTGCCTGGCGGCGAAAAGAAGGTCCTTGGCTTTATAAGGATGACTTGCAGCGCTGGCCTTGGTTATTGGTTGGGTTGGGCCTCATTTATATTTTCCTGCTATGGAGCAAAGGCCTCACCCTTTTCGACGAGCACAAGAACTTGTCCTTGATCTCGATCATCGGCAACGGGGATATCCCGCCCAGTTTCTTCCCGGATTATCCACTCAAGTTTATCTATCACTACGGTTTCCATATCTTCGGTGCCGGCTTGATGCGCCTCGGCGGCATGCTGCCTTGGAGCGCCTTCGATGCGTCCAAGGCCTTGCTATGGGGCCTGATGCTGTTGCTGGCCGGCCTGGTTGGCAGGCGCTATGTGGGGCGGCCCTGGGGCGGCTGGGCAGCGGCTGCCGTAGTGGCGTTCGCCAGCGGCACGCGCTATTTGCTCATGTTGCTGCCGCCCGGCTTTCTGCTGCAGGCCGACAAAGTCGTGCAGCTTCAAGGCACCAGCGCCCTGATCGGCAAGCCGTTCTCCGCAGCCTTGAGTTCAGCCTGGCCGGTGGATGGCGGCCCGCTGATGCCCTATATGTTTGGTTTCCTCAACGGCATCATGGACCCCATGGTGATGGCGCACCAGGGTCCGAACATATTGGCGCTGCTCATCCTGCTGCTGGTTTGGTTGCTGATCCCCCGGCTGGCTAACCGCTGGTCTGTTCTTTTATTGGGCGCAGTCTTCAGCACCTGGGCTTTGGCTTGGGAGACGACTTATGGACTGTTTTTATTGGGCCTGACCGCTTTTGCTGCCATCACCTTTTGGCGAAAGAGCGGGGTGACTTTGCCACAGTTCAAGCCAGTTCTGGGCGCGGCCGCGCTTTCATTGCCTATTGTCCTGGTGCAAGGAGGCACCCTTACCGAGCTGGCTCGCGACATTGTGTTTGGTATCGAAGGGCCTGGGCTGTTAGGGACCGGGTTGGCAATTTTGGCCCCCACGCTGCAGCCAGTAACCACTCTTGGCCTCGAAATTTTTGGGTTCTCGTTGCGTTGGCCTCCGGCCATCCTTTCTGCCCATTTGGGCGCCCTCAGTATTTTTTCTCCCGTGCAACTTATCGTCGGTCTATTCGAGTTGGGACCGGTGATCCTGTTCGCGCCCTGGATCACGCGTTGGGCCTGGCGCCGCGCCCAGGCGGGTGATTGGATCCTGGGTGTGCTGGCCAGCGCCGCTTGGCTGGGCCTGCTTATCCCGCTCTTCTTCCAATATCAATCCGACCGGGATATTTCGCGCCTTTCTTGGCAGGCGCTGCTTATTTGGGCTGTGCTGCTCGTCTTCGTAGTGGCTGACCGAGCCTTCCCCTGGCGCCCTTGGTTGCGGCAGGCTGCGATTGTTGCGCTGGGGTTGATGGTCTTTGGCGGCCTGGTAATCAGCGGCACTCAATTTTCTTCCGCCAGCATTACCCGGCTTGGC
>DATBWP010000017.1:0-3962 GCA_036514735.1 Anaerolineales bacterium | reverse complement strand
GCCTGGCTACGCTGGCTTTCTTCCTGGCGCTGGTCCTCTTCTTTGAGAATCCCTTTATGCGTTTGTGGCAAGGCATTACGGGCACGGTCTGGACTGCCTTGTGGCAACCGGGCGGGGCGTTGCCCTACATCCCCCGGGATGGCAACGGGCTCAACCCCTTACTGCGCCATCCCGGCATGATCATCCACCCGCCCATGTTGTATTTAGGGTTCGTCTCCTTTGTTATCCCCTTTGCGTTTGCCATCGCGGCTTTAGTGACCGGCCGCAGCGACGATCGTTGGATCCGCGTGACACGCCGCTGGACCTTGGTTGCCTGGCTCTTTCTGTCTCTTGGTCTGCTATTAGGCAGCCGTTGGGCTTACGACGTGCTGGGCTGGGGAGGCTATTGGGGCTGGGACCCGGTGGAGATCGCCGCATTTATGCCCTGGCTGACCGGTACAGCTTTCCTGCATTCGGTGATGATCCAGGAAAAGCGCGGCCTTTTCAAGCACTGGAACCTGCTGCTCATCATCCTGACTTACGACCTGGTTATTTTTGGTACCTTCCTGACCCGCTCCGGCGTGCTGTCTTCGGTGCATGCCTTTGCGCAAAGCGCCATTGGGCCGTCGTTCTTCCTCTTTATTTCGGTCACCTTGGCAGCCTCGCTCGCCTTGCTCAGTCGCCGCTGGCAGGCCCTGAAGTCCGACGTGGAAATGACCTCCTTGCTTTCACGCGAGGCCCTCTTCCTCCTCAACAATTTTCTCTTCGTCAGCATCTTGGTGATCTGCTTCCTTGGGGTCATCTTTCCCTTGGCCAGTGAGATCCTGACCGGGCAACAGATCACGGTGGGGCCTATCTATTACGAATCGGCCACCGGTCCGCTGTGGGCGGCACTCTTATTGCTGATGGGTGTGGCGCCACTCTCCGCCTGGCGCGCCTCCACGGCGCGCACCCTGGGCCGCGCTATTTGGAAACCATTGCTTGGTTCGGTGCTGGTGGTGGCTATCCTGTTGCTCAATGGCATCCGCCAGCCGGGAGCGCTGCTTGGCCTTTGGCTGTGTGCCTATGTGGTGCTGGTCACCTTATATGAATTTTGGCGCGGGGCTCAGGCGCGCCAGGCCAAAGGGGAGAACTTCGCCCTGGCTTTGTGGCGCCTGGTTGCGCGCAATCGACGCCGCTATGGAGGCTACATCATTCACGTGGGGGTTGTACTGATCGCCATTGGAATCATTGGCATTGAATTCTTTCAGCAAGAGACGCAAGGCAGGTTAGCCATCGGTGAGCAGTTGCAGGCCGGCAATTACGCTGTTGAGTACGCTTCGCTGGCCGAGTTTCAATCCGCCGACGGCCGCCTGGTGGATAGGGCTGTGGTCAATGTGTATCGGGATGGAGTTTTTGTCCGCGAGCTTTATCCCCGCCAGGACTTCTACATGGAATCCCAGCAGCCCATGACCATCCCTGGCTTGCACAGTACTTGGGAAACCGATGTCTATGTGCTTTTGGTCTCTTGGGAGCCGATCACGGGCGGCAGCGCCACCTTCAAGATGTACGTGAATCCGCTGGTCTCATGGGTCTGGCTGGGTGGGTTTGTATTCATCGTGGGAACCTTAGTGGCCGCCTGGCCGAACCGTGAAATGCAGGCCGTGGAGCTGCAGGCGCGCTCGCGAGCCCGTGGGCTGCCGCTCAAAGCGCGATGAAACGGCTTGCGTTGTTAATTGCTCTGCTGGTGCTGCTCGGTGCCGGCGCCACACCAGCCGCGGCCCAGGAGGGCGGACCCACACCCAGTCAGGATGAGGTCAACGCCATTGCCAAGAATCTTTATTGTCCGGTGTGCGCCAATGTCCCACTCGACGTGTGCGGCACAGCCGCCTGCGCCCAGTGGCGGCAGCAGATCGCCGATTTGTTGGCAGCCGGTTATTCGCAGCAGCAGATCTATGATTACTTCGTCCAGCAATACGGCCCAAGCGTGCTGGCAGCCCCGCCGCCGGGCGGATTCAATTGGTTGATCTATTTGCTGCCTCCGGCCATTGTGTTGCTTGGGGGATTTCTTGTGTGGCGTAGTTTGACGGCCTGGAAACGTAAACCGCGGCTGAAGGCAAAACTTTGCAACACGAAGTTTGCAAAGAAGATCGAAGACGAATTGAAAGCTCGCCGCTCATGAATAAGCCAAAGGAAGAACAGACCTCAATTTTGGGGCGCGTGTTGGCCTGGATTTTTCTGCTGGCTGTCCTTGCGTTAGTCGCAGTGCAGCTGGATCGCTCGCAGCGCGGTGTGCTCACCCGTGGTGAGGCCGCCCCGGACTTTACGTTGACCACCTTTGACGGCCAGGTGTTTGGCTCCTCCGAGATCGAGGGCAAAGTGGTGCTGGTCAATATCTGGGCTTCGTGGTGCAAACCTTGCGAGCAAGAAGCCGAAGCCCTGCAAGCCGCCTGGCTGCAATATGAAGGCAGGGGCGACGTGCTGTTCTTAGGCGTGGATTATGTGGATACGGAGAAAGAAGCGCTGGCTTACCTGGATCGTTGGGACATCAGCTACCCAAATGGCCCTGACCTGGGCACGCAAATTTACACTGCCTTTCGCGCTCGCGGCGTCCCCGAGACTTTTATCATCAATAAAATGGGCGAGGTCGCTTACGTAAAGATCGGCCCTTTCCAAGGCATTGACGAAATAACTTCCGTTATCGACCGTTTGCTGGAACCTTAATTCATGGAATTAGGCTCGATCTTGCTTTTCCTTTCGCTGCTGCTACTGGTTGCGCTATTTGTCGCCCGGCCTCTGTTTGCTGTTGGAGACGAGGAGGGCGAATTGGATAGCGAACCCTCGCATTGGCTTGCAGAACGCGAGCGCGTGCTGGATGCCTTGGCCGAATTAGATGCCGATTGGCACTTAGGCAAGGTGCCGAAGGATATTTATACAGCGGAACGGGAGCAATTGTTGGCTAAAGGCGCAACCGCGCTGGAAGAAATAGAAAAAGCTGAAAAAGGGAAAACATCGCGTTCCCAACGTGGCAAAGTCGAGGAAAAAGGTAATGATGTTTTGGAAGCCATGATCGCGACGCATAAAAGCAAACGTAAAGGCCATAAGTGAGACGAATTAGCCTAGTTGCAGGCTTAGCCCTGCTGCTTTCCGCATGCGAGTTTTCGCTGGCAGGTGACCTTACCCCGCCTCCGGACGCGCTGGCCTTTGGCCAAGCCACACCGGAACCGATTTTGGCACCGGCTGCGAGCCCAGACCTCCAGGCTGGCGCTGGGCTCTATATGCAAAGCTGCGCGCCCTGCCACGGCGCCGGCGGCCTTGGCGACGGCGAACAGGCCGGCCAATTGCCGTTTGCCCCCGCGCCGCTGGGCGATGCGGGCCTGGCGCGGGCGGCCAGCCCGGCCGGCTGGTTTCGGTGGGTGAGCGAAGGCCGGCTCCCACGCTACATGCCCCCCTTTGCCTCTGTGTTCACGCCTCAGGAGCGGTGGGATGTGCTGGCTTTCGCCTATAGCTTAAGCTTGGAGGCATCTGACTTGCGTTCTGGGGCAGCTCTTTATTTGCAATACCAGGACCAGGTTGATGAACTTTTGGATGGCGATCGCTTAACGGCGCAGATCTCCCTAATTGAAGCGCTCGGGTTGAGCGAAGGGGAGGCAGGCGCGCTGATCGCTTATTTGCAGGCGCAGGCTTTAGGGATTGAGGAGGAAGACTTGGGCTTGGGGGACGCAAGTCCTACGCCCGCGTCTATGGTTGATTTGCCCGAGTTCGGTTCCTTCACAGGCAACGTGCTCTATGGCGGCGATGGGGTTTTGCCTGCTGGGCTGGAAGCGACCTTGGCCGGTTATGACCACGCTGAACAAGTATTTTCCGCCACGATGGAGTTGGGCGAGGATGGCCGCTTTTTGTTCGAGGAAGTGCCATTGGCGCCTGAACGTATTTTCTTCGTCCAGGTGAGCTACCAGGGCCAGATTTATTTTTCAGAATTTATCACGGCGAGGGGGGATGAG
>DATBWP010000016.1:0-3181 GCA_036514735.1 Anaerolineales bacterium | reverse complement strand
TCCACGTGGGTGATGTTGATGGTGATGCCGCGCTCTTTCTCTTCCGGCGCATTGTCGATCGAGTCATACGCCCGGAACTCCCCTTTGCCCTGCATCGCCGCTACTTTGGTGATCGCCGCCGTCAGCGTGGTCTTGCCATGGTCAATGTGCCCCATGGTCCCCACGTTCAAATGCGGCTTGCTGCGATCAAATTTTTCCTTCGACATCTATGTCTCCTTCACTTTCATTCGATGATTTCGTTTTTCAGAGCCCTCAATGGGATTTGAACCCATGACCTCATTCTTACCAAGAATGCGCTCTACCCCTGAGCTATGAGGGCTAGCAATTGCCTTCGGCAATTGCTTTAAGAATTTGCTACGCAAATTCTCGGCCAGTTAATGCGGGCAGCCGTTCAACTTACGGCGGTCCCCAACGTGCCAGTGGGCAGGGAGGGATTCGAACCCCCGAAGGCGTACGCCATCTGATTTACAGTCAGACCCCGTTGGCCACTTGGGTACCTGCCCCGGATCCGCCTGCAAGATGCGGCGGAAGCCGACGACGGGAATCGAACCCATAACCTACCGCTTACAAGGCGGTTGCTCTGCCGTTGAGCTACGTCGGCATCTCACTTGTTAAAGAAAGCCCGCGCCAAAGCGCGCAGGATTATACCAAGCAAACCCGGGCAAATCAGGCTGCTTGGCGAAAAGTTAGTTTATCCGCGTTGGGGTGGGGAGTCAATAGAAGCGGCTTGAGATGCCCGGCAAGCAACTGTGACCTCAGCCGGGATCAGCCGCAAAGCTAGCCAGATCAGACCGGGAACAATAAAAAGATCGTCCAATTGCCCCAGAATCGGCACAAAATCGGGGATCAGATCTACCGGGGCGAGGAAATAAGCCACCGCTGCGCCCAGTAAGAAGCGGGCCAGCTTAGGCGTTTTGGGGTGAGCGGTCATGCAACGATAGTAAGCCAGCTCCCGCTGCAGCCGGCTGGCGATCTGGCGCAATGAAGGCATTACTTGAAACCGCGCGCCTGCCAGGCCAGATAGAGGGCTATGGAGCCGGCCACCGCCGCGTTGAGCGAAGCTACCTGCCCGCGCATAGGCAAGCTCATGAGCACATCGCAGGATTCGCGCACCAAGCGGCGCATGCCTTCCCCTTCGCTGCCCACCACCACGGCCAGCGGCCCGTCCAGACGCACCTGGCCCAGCGGCTGTGCATCTACCCCACCCTCCAAGCCAATCACCCATATATTGGCCTGCTTCAGCTCCTCGATGGCTTGGGCCAGGTTATGCTGGGCAATTAGCAGATGCTCGCAAGCGCCCGAAGAGGCATTGACCACCGCCGGCGTAACCGTGGCTGTGCGGCGCTGCGGCAGGATGACCCCGTGAACGCCCACTGCTTCAGCCGTGCGCAGCAAGGTTCCCAGGTTCTGAGGGTCTTGCAGGGTATCGAGCAGCAGAAAAAATGGCGGAGTTGTGGAGCCTTTGGCTTTCTCCACCATTTCCCACAGGTCGGAATATATGTATTCATCGACTTGTAATGCGACTCCCTGGTGGTTTGCTTCCAGTCTATCTAGTTCGCGGCGCGGTACTTCCTCAATTGGCAAGATCCTGGACCTTGCCAAGGCAATAGCTTGCTGCAATTGGGGGCTGGCCTTCAGGCCTTCAGCAGTCCTCAGGCGGAAGACCCGGCGCCTGGCGGCACGCAAGGTCTCGAGGACGGCATTGCGTCCGTAGATCCATTCCTTCAACGATTACTCCCAACGCCAGGAGGTACCACCCGAACTGTCTTCCACTAGGACCCCCAGGTTGCTTAACTTGTCTCTGATCTTGTCAGAAAGCGCCCATTGTTTATTCGCTCTTAATCGCACCCGGATCTCAAGCAGTGATTCGATGAGGTGCGCCGCGGATCCATCGGCCGCATCGGGCTTTACCAGGCCGGCCAGGCCAGGCGCCTGCTTGGCATCCAATTCGGTTTTGATCTCTCGAAGCAGAGCGATAAAAGGGGCTACTTCTACATCTTTTTTTTCTTTTTCCACGGTTGACAGGCGCAGCCCAAGGACCTCACTCAATGTGCTTAATTGTTCCTTCGCCGCTTGCAACTGCGCGTTTGTCGCACCCGCCTCACGCGCCTGGTTTATCTGGCGCACCAGCTCAAAGAGCACTGCCAAAGCTGCCGCCGTGTTGAAATCATCATCCATGGCCTGCACAAAGGCGGCCTCGGCCCCTTCGCGCTGCAGGTTAAGCGCGGCCACGTCTGCGCCCTTGGCGCCGGGAAGCGCCGGGCGCAGGCCGCCGCGCAGCCGCTCCAGCGCCCGCTCGGATTGCTCCACCACGTCTTCGCCATAAGTCAGCGGATGGCGGTAGCTGCTATTTAGCACCATCAAACGCAAAGCATCGGCGTCGTGTTTCTCCAAAAATTCCTTGAGGGAGATCAGGTTACCCAGCGATCGAGACATTTTCTCGCCGGAAAACTGCATCAATCCATTGTGCATCCAATAACGGGCAAAGGGTTTTCCGCTGAGGCTCTCGCTTTGCGCAATTTCATTTTCGTGATGGGGAAAGATCAGGTCGTTGCCGCCTCCGTGGATATCGATCTGCTCGCCCAGATGGTGAAAGACCATAGCCGAGCATTCGATGTGCCAACCCGGGCGCCCGGGCCCCCAGGGGCTTTCCCAGGACGGCTCGCCTTCCTTGGCGGCCTTCCACACGGCGAAATCCATGGGATGTTCTTTGCGCTGGTCAACTTCTATGCGAGCGCCAGCGTTCATCTCTTCAAGCCGCCGGCCCGATAGCTTGCCATAATCCGCGTCTTTTTCCACGCGATAATAGACATCCCCGTTGACAACGTAAGCCGCGTCATTTTCCAACAGGCGGGCCACCATCTCAATGATGTAAGGGATCTCTTGCGTGGCGCGCGGAAACACGGTGGCCGGGAGGATGTTTAGCGCCTTCAGTTGCTGGTCGTATTCAGCGATATATCGCTCGGCCAGAACCTTCGGGGCCAGCCCCTCTGTTTTGGCGCGTTGGATGATCTTGTCGTCCACGTCCGTGTAATTCATGGCGTGGCTGACCTGGTAACCGCGATACACCAGATAACGGCGCACGATATCAAACACCAGGCTGGACATGCCATGGCCGACGTGCGCGGCTCCGTATACTGTCGGCCCGCACACATACATGCGCACTTTGCCCGGTTCCAGA
>DATBWP010000015.1:0-6498 GCA_036514735.1 Anaerolineales bacterium | reverse complement strand
CTCCACCCGTTCGATCATCGCCTCCGCGCCTTCCGCCACCGTCACCTCGACCCGGTCCCCCAAGGCCACCAGGTCGCCTTGGGCGCGGCCTTTTTTCAAGCGGCCGCGCAGGCGCGCCAGCACGACCCCGTGTTCGGTTTCCACCCCATAAAAACCCGATTGGGAACGCACCACTAAGCCGCGTACGGTTGTCATTGCAAGCGCCTTATAGACAGAGAAAAAATTGGCAATCCCCGCATTTGTTTAGTGAGCTATTTTGCATCAAGGATTAGGTGTCACTTCGATGGCCTCTTCGGCTTCGGCCGTAGACGTGGCCTCGGCTTGGAGCGTCTCATCGAAGTAGATCGGATCGAGCACGCCGAAGGCAGATTCCCAGGGATACAAACGGTCCGGAGCGCCGAAGAAATAATAGCTGGCCACCCGCCGCCAAATGGGGGCGGCAAATTCTGACCCATCTCCGATATTTTCTACCAACACCGCGATGGCGATATCCGCTTGGTCAGGCCGCCCGGCATCTGTGTAACCAATAAACCATGCATGAGGGTCCACACCTTCACCTGCCGTGGCCGTTCCTGTCTTGCCAAAGACGGGAACGCTAAATCCAGAGAATTGGCGCTGGGCTGTGCCGCGCGGGTCAGCCACGACCATGCGCATCGCATTTTGCAGGTTCGTGAGCGTGGCCTCGCTGGTGGGCAGCGTCCCTTTGACTTCAGGCTCGAAACTTAGGGTGGCCACCCCGTTGGAGTCCACCACACTGTCGACCAGGTAGGGTTGGAACACGGTGCCGCCGTTGCCCACTGCGGCCGCATACACCGCGGCCTGCAACGGCGTGATGGCGGTCGTGCCCTGCCCAAAGGCTTGCTGTACGGCCTGGCTGCGGCCGGTGTCCCCGTCATCTGTGGTGGGCACGGAAAGCGACCCGCTGGATTCAGCCACTTCCTGGATGCCCGTGGGGCTGCCCAGGCCAAACCCGCGCGCCATTTCGGTGACGGCGTCCACCATGCCCGCGTTGTAAAGGTCCAGACCGATCTGGTAATACCAGATATTGCACGAGCGCATCAGGCCCTGCAAATAAGTCAACTCGCCATCCGCCGGTAGTTCCTTTTCCACCGTCCAGTTGTCCAGCACGATGCCGGAGAGGCCGAACCATTGCTGGGTGCAATTCAGGGTCGATTCTGGGTGGAACAAACCACTTTCCAATCCGGCTGAGAAGGTGATCAGCTTAAAAATAGAGCCGGGCGCATATTGCCCCTGGGCGGCGCGATTAAAGAAGCGCTGGTTGTCATCCGGAAAGTAGCTATCCCAAAAGCTATTGGCGTCTGCTGGGTCAGCCCAGTTTTGGTTGAAACCGGGCGAAGAGACCATAGCCAGCACCCGCCCGGTATCTCGCTCGAGCACCACAATGGCGCCGGTGAAATCCCTGATGGCTTCCTGGGCGCGCAACTGCAAGTCCAGGTCCAGCGTGGTTACGATTGAGGAGGCCGGTTGCGCGCCAGTTTCAGCCAGTTTGGTCACTACCTGGCCATTGGGGTCGAGCACGTACAGCGCCCCGCCGCGCCCGCCTGCCAGGTACTCTTCTCCCCATCGCTCGATTCCCATGCGGCCGATCCAGTCTGAGCTCTGATACCCCAGGGGAATATAGTTGGGCACTTCTTCGGCGGGAATAGGACCGTAATAGCCAACAGTTTGCGGAGCGGCTCCACCACCGAAGTACAAACGGGTGTCGTAATTGTAGAAATAAATTCCGGAAAGTTCTGTCCAATCCCCGGCGCGTGCATCAAATTCTTCCTGGGAAACTTCGGCGATCGGAACGTAATAATCTGCTTCACGGTCCTCAGGGAAGACCAGCTCGTTGATCTCCGCTACCGAGCGCTGGCTTACCCGCGCCAATTCACTGAGCACATCGCTCTCGTCCCCCTCAACAATCGCCCAAGGATAAACGCCCACCGCCACGGCTCCGGTATTGGCCGCAATGGGATCCCCATTATGGTCATAAATAATGCCGCGGGTGGGAACGAAACGTTCCAGGCTCAGGGTGTTGCCACCAGCCAACTCCGGCAAGATGATGCGCTCCTCCCACATCACGCGCCACAGTCCGCCTTCCAGTTCCAGGTTCATGCTGGTCTCACGCGTGACGGCCCCGATCACCGCTGAGTTGAGCGTGACCCGGTAGCCTACCTGGGCGGTCCTGGGGTTGGTCAATGAGGAGAGGATCTCGTAGTCCACGCGGAATAGGTTGGTTTGCGTGGCTACCATGGCATAACGGTCCTGGAAATCCTGGGCGCTGATAGCTTGTTTGCTGGCTTCCGTCAGCATCTCGTACATGGCCGTGTAATTGCCTTCGTTCCACGCGCTCAGATAAGCAACTGCGGTGCCTTCAGCGTCCGGCGCGGAATTGACGTTGATTTGCGGCGTGGGCAGCTCAGCCATCCCCCCGCCGGCGCCGCAGGCGGTTAGCAACAGGCCCAGGATGAGCAAAGGAGTGATCAGTTTCATTGGCGCCATGCGAGGATGTCTCCAGTCACGGGGCAATCGTAGGCGAAATGCGCCTGGCAAGCGCTGGGCAGGTCTGCATCAAAGGAAAGGTTTAATTTCATCAGCGTACGTTTCAGGTGGCACAGCGGAAGGCCGACCACATTCGCCAGGCAACCGTGCATTGAAGCCACTGGATGGAAACCGGCATGTTGTATCGCATAAGCGCCCGCCTTGTCTAGTGGGTCGCCGCTGGCCACATAGGCCTCGATCTCCTCATCGCTGTATGCGCGCATCGGCACTTGCGTGGTGGCCAGGTCGTTCAGCTGCACCCCAGCCGAGGTGCGCACCGAGATCGCGGTATACACGATATGCGTCTGCCCCCGTAAGGCCTTCAGCATGGCGCGGGCTTCGTCTGCATCTTTCGGCTTGCCCACAATGCGACCCTGGCACACCACCGTAGTGTCCGCTGCCAGCACCAGCGCGTCCGGCTCCAGGCCGGTGGCAGCCTTCTGCGCCTTTTCCCCTGCCAGGCGTTGCACGTAATCGATGGGCTGCTCGCCTGGCTGCGGATCTTCATTTACCTCAGCCGGCTTCACCTCGAACGCTTGCCCTCCCAACGCCAGCAACTCTTTGCGGCGCGGAGAATTGGAGGCGAGCACGAGTTTTGGGATCATGAGCAGATAACAAAAGTTCGCCTGGGCGAACGGGACGATTCTAGCATACCGGCCCGTAGGTTTCCTGGTTCCCGTTCCCTGATTGTCTGTTCCCATTGTAAAATCCCTGCAACCCTCCACCTCCGTCTTGAAAGGCAGGCATGCAAGCGCTAAAGGATCGCATCATCAAAGATGGCAAAAACCTCGGCGGCGGCATCCTCAAAGTGGATGGCTTCATCAATCACCAAGTGGATCCGGCCCTCATGGATGCCTGCGGCCGCGAACTGGCCGACCGGTTCAAGGGGCTGGGCGCTACCAAGGTGTTCACTGCCGAGATCTCCGGAATTGCCCCGGCGGTTATCACCGCCCTGCATCTGGGCATCCCGGTGGTTTACGCCCGCAAACACAAGCCCATCACCATGCCGGACCAGGTCTTCCTCACCTTAGCGCCCTCCCACACCAAGGGCCGCACCGTGGAACTTATCGTTTCCCCGGAATATCTGACCAGCAAAGAGAAAGTCTTGGTTATCGACGATTTCCTAGCCTCCGGCGCCACCATCCTGGGGCTGGCGCGCCTGGCGCAGACCGCCGGAGCGCAGATCGTGGGCGTTGGCGCCCTGATCGAAAAGACTTTTGAAAAAGGTCGCGAGGCGTTGGAAGTGTTGGGTGTGCCCATCGTTTCCTTGGTGGCCATCACCCGCATGGAAGGCGAGGTCTTTGAGTTCCGCGCTGGAGCGGAACAGCAATCATGATCGCCATTCTCGATTTCGGCTCACAAACCTCCCAACTTATCGCCCGCCGCTTGCGCGAAGCGCAAGTCTATTGCCAGCTCTTCCCCTGGGACGCCGCCGCAGCAGAGGTCCTCGCGCACCAGCCTGAAGGTTTCGTGCTTTCCGGGGGCCCAGCGTCGGTGTATGCCGCAGGTGCCCCGCAGCTCCCCGATTACGTACTGGCCAGCCATAAACCGGTCTTGGGCATCTGCTATGGCATGCAAGCCCTCACCCAGGCCCTGGGCGGCAAGGTGGCTGCTTCCGACCGCCGCGAATTCGGCGCCGCCAGCATCCGCAGCCTGACCGAAAACCCACTACTCAATGGGGCGCAGCAGGTGTGGATGTCCCACGGCGATCGCATCGAGCAACCCCCGCCTGGATTCGTGCCCATCGCCAGCAGCGATAACGCCCCCGTGGCCGCCATGGCCGATCTTGAAAAGAATCTTTTTGGCGTCCAATTTCACCCCGAAGTCCAGCATACGCCCGGGGGCGCGGAGATCCTGCGCCGCTTTGCTGTGGACGTATGCGGCGCGCACCCCACCTGGGCACCGCAAAACATCATCGAGCAATCCGTTGCCGCCATCCGCCGGCAAGTCGGGGCCGGCAGCGTGCTGGCAGCCATCAGCGGGGGCGTGGATTCCGCCGTGGCTGCTGCACTGGTGCACCGCGCCGTGGGCGACCAGTTGGTCGCCTTGTTTGTGGATACCGGCTTGCTGCGCCAGGGAGAACGCCAGCAAGTTACTCGCGCCTTGCAGGCTGGACTGGGGATCGAACTGGTCGTGGTGGACGCGGCCGCCGAGTTTTTGGCTGCGCTGCAAGGCGTCCGCGATCCTGAAGAAAAGCGCCGCGTGATTGGCGAGCGCTTCATTCGTGTTTTCGAAACCCAGGCCCGCGCCTTGGGCAACCCGCGTTTTTTGCTGCAGGGCACCATCTATCCGGACGTCATTGAATCGCGTGCCCCGGAGCGATCGCAAGCCCAACGTATCAAGACCCACCACAACGTGGGCGGTTTGCCAAAAAACATGGATTTCGAATTGGTGGAACCCTTGCGCTATTTATTCAAGGACGAAGTGCGCCGCGTCGGCCTCAGCCTGGGGCTGCCGGCCGCGCTGGTCTGGAGGCAGCCCTTCCCCGGTCCGGGCCTGGCCGTACGCTGCCTGGGCGCCATCAGTCCTGAACGCCTGGAGCGCCTGCGCCAGGCAGATGCCATCTTCACTGCCGAGTTGGAGGCTGCTGGCCTGTTGGGGCACGCGGGGGCTGCCTTGGCGCAGGCCTTTGCCGTGCTGCTGTCCGTGCATAGCGTCGGCGTCATGGGGGACCAGCGCACCTACCAAGAATGCGTAGCCTTGCGCGCCGTGACCAGCCAGGATTATATGACCGCCGATTGGGCACGGCTGCCCCACGATCTGTTGGCTCAGGTCTCCAGCCGCATCGTCAACGAGGTAGACGGCGTTAACCGCGTGGTTTATGATGTAAGCAGTAAACCACCTGCCACCATTGAATGGGAGTAGAAGGAGAGGACTATGGATTTCGGTTCTGTTTTGAGTCGATCATGGCAAATCATCTGGAAGAACAAGGTGCTATGGATCTTCGGCATTCTGGCCTCCTGCAGCGGCGGAGGTATCAATTTCGGAAGCAGTTTTAATTACCAGATGGATGCTGGAGAAATGCAAAACTTGCCCTTTGAGGCCCAACGCTGGAGTCGCGATTTTGAGCGGTTCCTGAATGAAGGCGGCATGGCCATAATCGTGGCCCTGATCTGCGCGGCCCTGCTGATCGGGCTCCTTTTCTGGGCCATCGGCATCTTTGGGAAAGTGGGCCTGATCAAAGGTGTCTTGAAAGCTGAAGCCGGCCGGCCGGTCGGCTTTGGAAGCCTGGCCTCTGAAAGCTGGGGCATGCTGGGTTCTGCTTTGGGGCTGAACCTGCTCCTGGTTTTGATCCCCCTCGCCGCCGTGATCATCCTGGGCTTGCTGGCTATCCCCATTGGCATCTTCACCCTGGGGATTGGCCTGATCTGCCTGATCTGCCTGATCATCCCAGTAGCCTTTGCCTACGGGGTCTATGTGCAACTGGCTAACGTGGCCCTGGTGAAGGAACAACAGGGAGTTGGCTTCGCCCTTAGCCGGGCTTTGGAGCTGATGCGCGCCAAGCTAGGTCCCCTGGCTGGCATGGCCGTTGTGCTCATCCTGGGCAGCTTCCTGGTCGGCGTGATCTTGTTGGTGCCCATGGCGGCCATCGCCCTGCCTGCTATACTGGGGTTCTTCAGTCAGGATCCCAGTGCCGTAGGCGGAGGGTTGCTCATCTCCGTCATTTTGTTTCTGATCGCGCTCCCTTTTTACCTGGCGATAAGCGGCCTCATCCAGAGCTATTTACATAGCGCCTGGACCCTGACCTACCTGCAGCTTATGCCTGCCGCCGCCCCTGTAAAATCCACCCGAAAGAAAGCTAAGTCTTAGTCCGTTGAACGCTTTGCAAGCCCTGCTGAACAGCCCGTGGTTGCTGCGCACTCGCCGCAACCACGGGCTGGAGCATGCCACCATCCACGTATTGACCCAAAAGAACCCGCGGCGCAGCGTGGCCGGCCATTCGGACGCAGGCGG
>DATBWP010000014.1:0-2150 GCA_036514735.1 Anaerolineales bacterium | reverse complement strand
CGCTTATCCCCTTCTCTTGTTTGCCGGGGGGCTAACGGTACTCCTTGGGGGTCTTTGGGCTGCCGGCGAGCCGCACCCAGCCCGGATGCTTGGCTATGCATGCATGGCATGCACGGGCTTTGGGTTGCAGGCACTTGGTCTGGGCAGCGCCCAAGTATTCTTTGCTCTGTTGTTGCCGCAGGCCTTTGCTGTTTGGGGTTGGGCGACATCCCTCAGCATGTTGTCCATGGTGAACGGACCCGGCATGCAAACTGAGGACCTGCGGGCAAAGGCCAGCTTCCGGCCCCTGGCAGGCATTGTTTGGCTGGTGGCCATGTTTTCTCTAGCCGGGCTGCCGCTGCTCGGCAGCTTTCCAGGCCGCTTGGCCTTGCTTGATGGAGCGGCGGCTGTTTCGTCCTGGGCTGCAGCCGGCGGTCTGATCGGCAGCCTGGGGCTGCTGGCTGGCGGTGCGCGTTTCCTGCACGCCACTTTGGCAGGCTCGCAGGCCAAGAGACCCCACTGGGTGGAGGAGGTAGAGCCAGCCCCCACCAGCAAGAAATCAATCGACGCATCGAATCCATATGTTTGGGCCTTTGCGGTCGTCACCTTGCTAAGCCTGCTGGGTTTTGGTCTATTGCCGCATGTTTTCCTAGCGGCTGTACCCGCTTTGGCCGCCATGTTTAACCAGCTTTCTCCTTAAAAGCATTCAGAAATCCCACATGCTATAATCGCTCGATTCTCTGGCTGGGTTGATGCTGGCAGGCCGAGGTTTCCCAATGGAAAAAGAACAACTGGAAAAGAAGGTTGAGTGGCTGGATGCCGAGCACCGTAAAGCCCTGCATACACTCGCCGCGCTCGAAGAACGATTTGCGGCCATTGAAAAACTGCAGACCAAACGTGAGGGTTCGGGCGAGACACTAGCGTCTTACAAAGCGCGGATGGATGTGCTGGAAAAGGGCATCGCCGATCTCGAAGACCAGATCAAGGGCCACCAGGCAGCGAGCAAAAAGGAAATCCAGGCTGTTGATAAGCAGGCCGAACATCTGGAAAAGGCGTTTCTGCAGGAAAACAAGGGTTTGGCCAAAATAATGGAGGATTTTCGCAACGAAGTGGGGCAGCTGCAGGCTTTGCATAAGAACATAAACAACCAAGGGGAAAAACTAGAGCATGCAGAGGGCAAGATCCGATCCCTAACAGAGTCCGTCCAAGATGTTATTGCAGGGGAGCAGAAACGTTCCCAGTTAAGCCAGAGTCTGGAGCAATCCAGCCGGGAGGACACCCAGCGGCTCAGCGAGATGCGCGCCGAAGTTGCAACTTTGGTTTCCCACCTGGAGGCTGCCGCCAAACAAGGCGAAGGCATGCGGCTGTCGCAGCGCAAAGTGGAATCTCGCCTGGACCAGATGTCCTCGGCGGAAGAAGAGCGCAAGAAGGCGCACGATGACTTCCTGATGAAGGCTACCCTGGCGCAAACAGATTGGGAGCACCAATGGAAGGAATGGGGCAGGCGCTTTGATGCCATTGAACAGCAATCTGGAGAAATGGCCACGAGGTTGAAGGAATTTGAAAGTACTGAATTGGCGCTAAAGCGCGCCCAGCGTGCCTTCGATGATCTGGTGGAGAAGATCAGCCGGCGGATCAATGAGCTCACCGAGATCCAGCGCCTGGGGGACCAACGCTTCCGCCAGGAATGGTCCACCTTCCAGGCCGACGGGCAAAAACGCTGGTCCAACTTCGCCCTGACGCACGAAGAGCAGCAGCGCGAGGGCGCCCGCCAACAAGAGAAGCTGGCTGGGCAAGTGGGGGAGCTGGAAGACAGCTTGCGCGAGGTGCAGGATACTTTGCAGTACCTTAGCGAGCAGTCCGAACGCAATTTGCAGACCCTGTTGGAAATGGCGCGCGACTCGCTGGCCGAGCACGAACGTTTTCTTAGCAGCAATTCGCGATAACCGCCTCACAAGCGCAATTATCTCCTCCACACCCAGTTTCCCCCCACCATCGTGGCCAGCGGCTGCACGTTGCGTAATTCGTGTGGGTCGACCTCAAAGGGATCCTGCTCAAGGACTATCAGATCTGCCAGGTATCCTGGCACCAACCGCCCCAGCCGGTTATCCATCCCGGCCGCATAGGCCGGGCCATGGGTGAAGGCCGCCAGCGCTTCGACAAGGCTTAAA
>DATBWP010000013.1:0-2974 GCA_036514735.1 Anaerolineales bacterium | reverse complement strand
GTAGGCGCCGACCGCATCGTGGACGCCGCCGCGGTGCAGCATCTCTACGGCGGCCCAGCCTGTGTGGTGGATTTCGGCACTGGCACCACCTTTGACGCCATTACCGTCCGGGGAGAATACCTGGGCGGGGCCATCGCCCCCGGTATTGGCATCGCCGCCGATGCGCTGTTTTCGGCGGGCGCCAAGCTGATGCGTGTGGATATCCAACGGCCGCCGCACGCTATTGGCCGCAACACCACCCATGCTTTGCAATCCGGGTTACTTTTCGGTTACGTCGGCCTGGTGGAAGGGTTGGTAGCCCGCTTTCGCGCCGAATTGGGATCCGACATGAAGGTGATCGGCACCGGCGGCCTGGCAGAGATCGTGGCGCGCGAAACGAAAGTGATCGAGATCCTGGCGCCCTGGCTGACCCTGGACGGCCTGCGCATCATCTGGGGGCTCAACCGCTAGCATGGCCGCCAAAATCGCTTTCGCTACCTCGAGCGAGTTTCCCAACCTGACCGATGATGACTGTTTGGCCGTAAAGGCCCTGGGCATGCATGGGCTCACGGTCGACCCCGTCCTCTGGGATAGCCGGCAGTTTGATTGGAGCTCTTATGCCGCGGTGATCATTCGTTCGTGTTGGGATTACCACCACCGTCCCGCGGAATTCGAGGCTTGGCTGGGTCACCAGGAAGATCAGGGAGTGTTCCTTTGGAATCCGCCGGAGCTGGTGCGTTGGAATATGGATAAAACTTATTTGAGCGATCTGCAACAGCAGGGAGTGCGCGTGTTGCCTTCAGTTTGGTTGGCGCGCGGCGCTCGGGTGCAGCTTGCGCATCTGATGGCTGAAAAAGGCTGGGAGCAGGTTGTGGTCAAACCCCTTATTTCGGCTGGGGCCAAACGGACTATCTTGGTCCCGCGGGATGACGCGTTGGCGCGCCAGGCAGAATTCGCCGAGTCCCTGCAACAAAACAGCCTGATCGTGCAGGCATTTGCCAGCGAAATACAGACTCGGGGGGAATGGTCCATCCTCTTTTTTGACGGGCAATACAGCCATGCCGTGCTCAAGCAGCCCCAGGCGGAAGATTTTCGCGTCCAAGACCACTTCGGCGGCACGGCGAAGGCGGCTTCGCCTTCCGCGGCCTTGATTGCCCAAGCCGGCGAGATCCTCGCTCTCTTGGATGCCGACCTGCTTTACGCCCGTGTGGATGCCATCGAGCGCAACGGATCTTTGTATCTTATGGAATTAGAATTGATCGAACCCTATCTTTATTTTGAATTTCATCCGCAAGCGCCGCTTCGTTTTGCAGATGCGTTGTTGAAACACCTGGCGGTGAAAGAGTAGGCTATGACTATCTTGAATGCAAAACGCGTTCTGCTTGGCGTCAGCGGCTCGATCGCCTGTTACAAGGCGGCCGACCTGGCTTCCAAGCTCACCCAACTGGGCGCCGCCGTGGACGTGGTGCTCACTTCCGCCGCGCTCAACTTTGTCAGCCCGCTCACCTTTCAGTCAGTTACCGGGCGCCGCGCCTATGCCGACGCTGACCTATGGGGGCCGGAAGGGCATGTGTTGCATGTCAGCCTGGGCAGGCAAGCCGAACTGCTGGTGATCGCCCCGGCGACTGCCAACACCCTGGCCAAGCTGGCCACCGGGCAGGCCGATAACTTGCTGACCCTGACCGCGTTGGCCAGCACGGGTCCCTTATTACTGGCGCCTGCGATGGATGGCGGCATGTACCAGCACGTCGCCACACAAGCCAACCTCAAAACATTAAAGGAGCGCGGGGCTGTGATCGTCGGCCCGCAACGCGGCCATCTCGCTTCCGGATTGAGCGGGGTAGGCCGCATGGTGGAGCCTGGCGAACTGCTCGGCCACATTCGCTTGCTGCTCGGCCGCTCCGGGTTGCTGGCCGGGCGCAAGGTTCTGGTGACCGCCGGTGGCACGCAGGAGGCCCTCGACCCGGTACGCGCCCTCACTAACCGCTCCTCCGGAAAGCAGGGCTACGCGCTGGCGCAGGCCGCGCTGGATCAGGGAGCTGAAGTGACCCTGATCTCGGCGCCCACTGCGCTGACCCCGCCGATAGGATGCAAGCTGGTCTCGGTCACTAGCGCCCAGGAGATGCTGGCGGCGGTGCTGGCTGCGGCCAAGGGCTGCGATATCTTGTTCATGGCAGCCGCGGTGGCTGATTTCCGCCCGAGCAGGGAAGCCAGGCAGAAGATCAAACGTGCCTCGGGAGTACCCAAACTTACCCTGTTGGCCAACCCGGATATCCTTTTGGAATTGCGCAAGGCGAAAGGAAAGAAGCCCAAGGTGATCGTAGGGTTTGCTGCAGAGAGCAAGGACCTGGCCGCAAGTGCGAAACAAAAATTGAAAGCCAAACATTTGGACTTGATCGTTGCCAACGATATCACCGCACAGGATGCCGGTTTTGAAGTGGATACCAACCGCGTGATCCTGTTGGATCGGTCCGGGCATCGCCAGGACTTGCCGCTGATGAGTAAAGCCGAGGTTGCCCGTGTCATCGTTGAACGGGCTGCCGCGCTGCTCTAGGACCAACCTTCCCAAGGCTGAGTAGAAATAAAAAAAGCTCGCTGCTGCAGCGAGCTTTTTTTATAAGTAGTTGTTAGTAGTTGTTAGACAGTGCGCAAACGCCTGGCCAGAATGATGATCACCACCAGAAGTGCAGCCATCGTCAACAGCCCGGGCGCACCCACATCTTCTGCAAAGCCGCTTTGTGGCAGAGCGCTGGCCGTGGCCGTCGGAGTGCTGGCGGCTGCGGTTCCACCGGCCGTCGCTGTGCTGGTTGCGGCGTTTTGGGTGGCCGCTTGGGTTTGTGCCAGGGCAGCCTGAGTTAGCAGCGCATTGACTGTGGCAGTGGCGGGAGCGGGTGTATCGGTGAAGATCGGGGTGATCGGTGTATTGGTTAAGCTAGAGGTGGCGGTTGGCGGGGGCGAGGTGTTTGTCCGGGTGGGCGAGGGCGTCGCGCTCAGG
>DATBWP010000012.1:0-3240 GCA_036514735.1 Anaerolineales bacterium | reverse complement strand
GGCATGCTGGCTTTCACCGTGCCCTCGGCGCGGTTCTTGTCGCCCAGAGTGAATATTTCCTCGGTGGGCAGGTTGGGCGTGAAGGTGATGCCGCCCAGCGTGTCCGATTGGGCGCTGTTCCAGATATGCCCTTGCGGCAAGCCCACGGTGAGATCGGTGCCTGGGCCGGTGTAGTGCAGCGCGTGATAAGCCTTCCGGTTCATATACTGGCTTACCGCCTTCAATTGCTCGATGTGTACCTTCCAGGCTGCCACCGGGTCGGGCTGGTCGATGCGGCACAGCTTGAAGAACACCTGCCACATTGCCTCCACCTGCTGTTCTGCCGGCAGGTTGGGGAAGACTTTGGCCGCCCAGGCGGTATTGGGCGCCGCTACCAGCAGCCAGGGGTAGGCGTTTTTCATCAGCAGGTTCATCTGCTCCTGCATGTGTTTTTCCATGGTGCGCTGCGCCTGGGCCACCAGTTTGGGGTCCTGCCCGCTCAGCAGGTCGGGGTCCTCCCCGTAGATCGAAACGATGGCGTCTGCCCGGCTGGCATATTCGAACAGGGCGCGGGTGCGCCAGGCGGGATATTCGCCGAAGGAATCGCGCGGGGCGTATTTGAAACGAATGAGCTGGGACTGGTCGTCGTCCCACATGATGTCCACCAGCCGGGCGCCGTCCTGGTAAGCTACCTGGGCGATCTTGCGCACCAGCGGGGCGCTGGCCAGCGGCGCGCCGCGAAACAGGTTCTTGCCGCTGATCACGAGCGCCTGGCCTTTTTGGAGATTTAGGCCAATGCGCACGATGAGTTCCGCGTATTTTTGCAGTTGGGTTTCGAAATCTCGGTTCATGTGCCGTCCTTTTGGGTGTGGGATTTCAGTATACTCGTGTTTTTTAGCCGCAGATAAACACAGATCACCCTGACCCTGGCTGCAAATTGTTCTGCCAACTGTTAACTATCGGCTGAAGGTTTATACTTAATCGATGGCCGAATTATTTATCAAGGGACTGATCGTGCATTTGTTTGTGGATTGGTTCCTGCAACCCGATTGGATGTCTGAAAACAAAACTAAGCTGGGACACCCGGCCGCCTGGGTGCATGGCATCTTGAACACGCTGGGCAACCTCTTGGTGTTCTCCTGGCCTATCGCCCTTGGCCTGGGCCTTTCCCATATGTTGCTCGACACCCGCACCCCGCTGAACTGGTGGCGCCAGTTACTGCACCAGAACCCCCAGGGCGAGCATGGGCGCTTGTTCCGCGTCCTGCAAGACCAGGCGGCCCACCTCATCCTCATCGGCCTGGCCGCCTTCCTCGCCAGCCAATAAAAACAACCGTTCGTGGATTAAAATTAAGCAATGGCGGACCAAGGCTTCCTGGTAATTTCGGACATCAGCGGCTACAGCAGCTACGTGCGCGATTCGGAGCTGGAGCACGCCCGCGACAGCCTGGCCGCGCTGTTGAGAATCCTCATCGAGCATATCCGTTCCCCCTTTGCTATCGCTAAGCTGGAAGGCGACGCCGTCTTTTCTTATGCGCCGGGCAACGCCTTTCTGCAAGGGCAGAGCCTGTTGGAAATGATGGAAGGCGCCTACGTCGCCTTCCGCAAAGCTTTGGAATTGATGGTGCTCAACACCACTTGCCCCTGCAACGCCTGCCGCAACCTGCCCAACCTGGATCTCAAGTTCTTCGTTCACTATGGCGATTATCTGGTCCAGGATCTGGGTGCATTCAAAGAGCTGCTGGGCGCCGATGTGAATTTATTGCACCGCCTGCTCAAGAACAAGATCGCCGAGCAGTACGGGCTGCGCGCCTACGGAGCCTATACGCAAGCCGTGGTCGATACACTGAAGATGCAGGAGCTCGCCAACGACCTGCATGCCCACACGGAGAGTTTTGCAGACGTCGGCGAAGTAAAACTGTACGTGCAAGACATGCACGGGGTCTGGGAACGCCACCGCGCCAAAGCGCGTATCGAAGTCAAGCCGGAGGAATCCATCTTCACGGCCAGTTACGATTTCCCCATTCCCCCCGCCCAGTTATGGGAGTATGTCACCATGCCCGCCACACGCGCCTTGTTTATGGGCGCGGTGAGCCAAACGGTGGAAAAAGAAAGCGTGCGCAACGGCGAAAACACTGTGTATGTATGCGTGCACGATGCCGGCACATCACTCCAAACTGTGTTGGACTGGCGGCCGTTCGAACAATACACCACCAACGAAACTCTGCCTTTGCCCAACACCGCCGTGTATTCGACCTATCGCCTTGACCCCATTGAAGGGGGGACGCGGTTCACCATGTATACGGGCAAGCCACACGGCCCCCTGGCCTATCGCAAAATGGCGGAATTAGGCCTCAAGCAATTCTTTAAAAGCGGCAAGATGAACGAATCGTTGGATGCCCTCAAACAACGCATTCAAACGGATCTGAACGAGGGGCGGCTGGCTTTCATGCCCAGCACCCGCGTGGAATCCACGGTTTTGGAATCCGCGGTAGCTGGGTGGTCCGGACCTCAATCTTGAGCCTTATGGAAAACAAAGCCAACTTCTTTGTGGGCGAGAACCCGGTCTACGGTGAGACTATCCTTTCGCCCATGGATGGTTTCTCCGACCTGCCCTTTCGCTCGCTGGCGCGCCGGCTGGGCTCGGCGATGAGCTATACCGAATTCGTCAACGCCATCGACGTGCTCCACGGGCACCCGCGCCCGGACGAACGCCTGACCTACGCGGAGGAAGAGCGCCCCGTCGTCTTCCAGATTTTCGATGATGACCCGCAGCGCTTGTTGCGCGCCGCGCTTTTGCTGCGCCGGCGCCAGCCGGACATTATCGATGTGAACATGGGCTGCTCGGCGCGTTGCGTCTCCGGCCGCGGGGCGGGCGCCGGGTTGCTGCGCCAGCCCGACAAGATCGCCGAGATCTTCCGCACTCTTTCCCGCGCGCTGGATATCCCGGTGACCGGCAAGATCCGCCTGGGTTGGGACGAGGACAGCCTGAATTATCTGGACGTGGCGCACATCGTGGAAGACAACGGCGGCCAGCTGCTGGCTGTGCATGGGCGCACCAAACAGCAGGCCTATCGCGGCGAAGCCAACTGGCAAGCCATTGCCGAGATCAAGGCTGCCCTGCGCATTCCGGTGATCGGCAACGGCGACGTGCGCAGCGTGGCGGATATCCAGCGCATGCGCCAGTTCACCGCCTGTGACGCGGTCATGATCGCCCGCGGCGCCATCGGCAACCCGTGGATCTTTGCCGGCCTGGACCGCG
>DATBWP010000011.1:0-5923 GCA_036514735.1 Anaerolineales bacterium | reverse complement strand
TACGTTATCGGTGGCGAGCCAAGAATAAACTCTACCCGTCATTGCGAGGAGGGCGCTTAGCCCTGTTTTTTAACCGCGCTGCCCAAGCCTGCCCTGAGCGAAAGCGAATGGGTGGCAATCTCTGGAAATCAATGATGCTTAGCAAAGTAGGCGTCGTCGGTAATAATTATTTGATGCAATTATTGGAGGCTACAACGTGCGCATTCTAGTCACCGGCGCCGCCGGCTTTTTGGGTTCCCACCTTTGTGACCGCCTGCTGGCAAAGGGTCACGAGGTGGTGGGCATGGATAATTTCATCACCGGCAAACGCGAAAACATTGCCCACCTCTCCGGCAACGAACGCTTCCGTTTCATCCGCCACGATGTCTCCAATTACATCCACGTGCCCGGCAAGCTTGACGCGGTGATGCATTTCGCTTCCCCGGCCAGCCCCAATCCCAATTCGCCCATCGGTTATCCCAATCTGCCCATCCAGACCATGAAGGCCGGCGCCCTGGGCACGCACAATTCCTTGGGTGTGGCTTTCGCCAATAAGGCGCGCTTCATGCTGGCTTCCACCAGCGAGATCTACGGCGACCCGCTGGAACATCCGCAGCGCGAGACTTACTGGGGCCACGTCGACCCCATTGGCGAGCGCTCCGTGTACGACGAAGCCAAGCGTTTCGCCGAGGCGCTCACCATGGCCTACCACCGTTTCCACGGCGTCAACACCTGCATCGTGCGCATCTTCAATACCTACGGCCCGCGCATGCACGTGGATGATGGCCGCGCCGTGGCCAACTTCATCCAGCAGGCGCTACGCGGCGAAAAGTTAACTGTCTATGGCGATGGCCAGCAAACGCGCAGCTTCTGCTACGTAGATGACCTGATCGAGGGCATCTATCGCCTGTTGGTTTCCGATGTGCACGAGCCAGTGAACCTTGGCAATCCGGTCGAGATCACCATCGAGGAGTTCGCTCGCGAGATCGACGCCCTGGTGGGCAGGCAGGCCGGGCTCATCTTCGAAAAAGAGCGCATGCTCAGCGGCGACCCGCTGCGCCGCCAACCCGATATCGCCCGCGCCCGCGACTGGCTGGGCTGGCAGCCCCAAGTGCAATTGAAAGAGGGCCTGCAGAAAACCATCCCGTACTTTAAGGAACAGTTGGGGATTTCTTAACCTGTGTCATTGCGAGCCAGCGTGGCAAGTTACCGCCCGTCATTGCGAGCGAGCGCAGCGAGCGAGTGGCTCTCTGCTAGTTGGTGAAAAAGACATCATGCGAACAGAAATTCAACCTCACCGTCATTGCCAGCCAGCATGGCATTCCCTCCCGTCATTGTGAGCGAGTGGCTCTCTGCTAATCGCTATTAAATTACCATGCGCATAGAGAAGCAGCCTTGCGTTTACATCGTGACCAACTGGAAGCATACCGTCTTGTACACCGGCGTTACCAGCGATTTAGCGCGTCGCGTTACGGAGCACAAAGCCAAGGTTGGTGGTAAATTCACCAGTCGTTACAACCTGAACAAACTTGTCTTTGGTGAGCCTACCTACCGGATGGAAGATGCAATTGCTCGTGAAAAACAAATAAAGGCAGGGTCGCGGCAAAATAAGATCGACCTGATAACCAGTTTCAATCCCGATTGGGCTGATTTGTTTGAGGAGTACTTTGGTTAAGAATTTCGCAGCGACCAATCCTAATAATTGTGGCTAACTGTAATGACAAAGAAGCAGATTGCCACGTCGGCGCTGCGCGCCTCCTCGCAATGACAGAGTCCTCATGAGCTTCCTTTCCTCACGTCGCGAGCAAAAGCGCTTCCTTAAATTTGCCATCGTCGGCGCTATCGGCATGGCCGTCGACTTCCTCGTCTTCAACCTGTTCTTCGCCCTCCTGGGCCTGCCGCCGGTTACCTCCAGCATCCTCTCCTTCCTGGCCGCCGTCACTTCCAACTTCATCCTCAATCGCAGCTGGACCTTCCACGACTCGCGCTCCAAGAGCCTGCGTCTGCAGCTGGCTCAATACATCCTGGTCAACGTAATTGGCCTCGTCATCCGCACCCCCATCTTCGCCGCCCTGGGCGTCGTCTTCCACGGCTTCCTGGATGGCCGCCTGCTCCCCCTCGGCGTGGACGCCGTATGGTTGGCGCACAATTTAGCCTTAGCAGCGGCTATAGGAGTGGTATTACTGTGGAACTATTTTGTTAACAGAAGGTGGACTTTTGGCGATGTTGAATAGACCGGGCGATACCTGGAGAATCATTACCCGGCGCAGCCGGGTAGATACTCCAACGCGTTGCGAAGCAACGCAAGCGCTGGCAGCTGCGACACGCACCGCCCTGGTGAGTGCTAGGTGATGCCGGATCTGGTGTTGCTTGACAACTCCGCCTGTTTCGCCTCAAAAGCCGGAAACTGTGTATTAATGCTTCCAAGGTAATCCCAAGTAAGCTCTTAGCAGTTGTTGTAGTATTCCTTAAGCCCTAGGACACTACAACAACAACTTTTCAAGGCTTATTAATCTATGGCAGAATACTTAATGTCGAAGCACCCCAAGCACCCCAGCTCCTCTGCTCACAGACCCGGCCATGTGGACCCATGTACCCATGCTCCCTTCCTTCCCGTATAATTGCCGCCATGCCCGCTAAATTGCTCCCCCCGCAGCCGGTGTCCGCCTCGCGCATCACCATCTCACAGCTCATGCAGCCGGAGAACGCCAACTTGCTCGGCAACGTGCACGGCGGCCACATTATGAAACTGGTGGACGAGGCCGGCGCGCTGGCCTGTATGAAGCACTCCCGTCAGCGCGTGGTCACCGTGGTCATCGACCGTATGACTTTCAACCATCCCATCCGCATCGGCGATCTGGTCACCATCACCGCCGAAGTCAGCTACGTCGGCCACACCTCCATGGAAGCCGAGGTCTCCGTCACCGCTGAGAATCCCACCACGGGGCAAAGCTGGCATACCAACACCGCCTATCTGGTCTACGTGGCGCTCAACGAAAAGGGCAAGCCTATCCCCGTGCCGCCGCTGATCGCCGAAAATGAATTCCAGCGCAAGCGCATGCAGCAGGGAGCCGCCCGCCAGGCTTATCGCCTGACCCAGGCCCAGGCCGACCTCCAGCACAAAGCCAAGAAATGACGCTATCTAATGCTCGTCTATTTGTTGAAAGGATTCAGCGTATGAAACGTTTACCTCTCCTATTGCTTGCCTTTTACCTCGTGGCGTGTCAGGCTAGTGGTGGTGGCTCTTTTACCAACGTTAGCCCGGTGGAACTCGACGATATGTTGGCGAACAAGGATTTCGTGTTCGTCAATGTCCATATTCCCTTCGAAGGCGACATCGTCGGCACCGATCTGTCCATCCCCTTCGACCAGATCACCGACCCGACTTACCTGTCACAATTGCCCGCTGATAAGGATGCCCGCATCGTCCTGTATTGCCGTTCCGGGCGCATGAGCGAAATTGCGGCCAACGCTTTGGTGGGGCTGGGCTACACCGACATCTGGAACCTCGAAGGGGGCATGCTGCAGTGGGAGCAGCAAGGCTTCGAGCTTATCGGGAACTGAGCATCGTAGACTTAGTCCACGCAGCGCCATGAGACCCCTGCATGTGAACGCCGGCTCCGCCCGCGGCCGCCTGCTGCGCTCCGTGCCCGGCGACAGCACTCGCCCCATCACAGACCGCGCCAAAGAATCCCTCTTCAACATTATCCGGCCCAACCTGGCTGGCGCCGCTTTCCTGGACCTCTTCGCCGGCACTGGCGCCGTCGGCATCGAAGCCCTCAGCCGCGGCGCTGGTTTCTCCCGCTTCATCGACAACAAACGCATCGCCGTGGAAACCATTAGCGCCAACCTGGCCTCCACTAAGCTGGGGCAGGGCGCGCAAGTCCTGCAGGGGGATGCCTTTGCTTACCTCGCTGGGATCCCCGACCGCGCCTTCGATTACGTTTTCATTGCCCCACCTCAATACCAGAAGCTCTGGAAACGTGCCCTGTTAGCTCTCGACGCCAACCCCGCCTGGCTGGTGGAGGATGGTTGGGCCATCGTGCAGATCGATCCCACCGAATATGAGCAATTGGCCTTGCAGAACCTGGACGAATTCGACCAGCGCAAATACGGTAACACTCTGCTAGTTTTTTACGAAAGAAAGCCTCCTAGAATAATGCATGAATCCTAGTCTGGATGAAATCTAATATATAATGTCTGTCCTACTTCGCCTAAGTATTTAAGTGTTCCATAGACCGATGGACCTCGCAAAAAAACAACCGATTGCGCTCACAGGCTCTACTAATCTTACCTATCTGGTCTTTTTTGTTGTCGTTTTGATCGGCGGCAGCAACGCAGTTGCCGTGCGCTTCAGCAACCTCGAATTGCCGCCATTCTGGGGTGCGGCTTTTCGGTTTGGGGCTGCGGCCCTGCTTTTTTGGAGTGTCGTCCTTTTGCAACGCATCCCAATTCCAAAAGGCCGCGCCTTGGCTGGCGCCATCATTTATGGCGGGCTGACTATCGGAATTGCCTATGCCCTGTTGTATTGGGCTCTGCTATCTGTGCAAGCCAGTTTGTTAATGGTGTTGATGTCGCTGGGTCCACTGTTTACATTTTTCTTTGCCTGGGGGCATGGCCAGGAAAAGTTCCGTTGGCGCGGTTTGATCGGTGCCTTGGTAGCCTTTGTGGGCATCCTGGTCGGCGTGGGCAACCAGATTGGCCAAACGTTGCCCTTGATTCCTCTTGTGGCTATTTTAATGGCTGCGGCTTCCATTGCTGAAGGCACAGTATTGTTCAAGTCATTCCCTCGTAGCCACCCGTTGGTCGTCAATGCAGTCGCCCTTACGACCGGCACAGGGTTTCTTCTGCTGACCTCCTTGATAGCCGGGGAATCCCTGGTTTTACCCGCCGCTTCGCCCACTTGGATTGCTTATTTGTATCTGGTGTTTGTCGGTTCCGTCCTCTTGTTTTATTTATATTTATATGTGCTCGAACGCTGGACAGCTTCTGCCACGTCCTACACTTTTCTGCTCTTTCCGGTAGCCACGATCATCATCGCCGCCTGGCTGGGGGGTGAAGTGATCTCGCCGCGCTTTCTATTGGGTTCTGCGGTCGTTTTGGTTGGGGTCTGGGTAGGGGCGATAGCTCATCCAAAAGGTAAGTGACTAGCTTCAAACTCGCTAATTAGTTTCCCGCTCTTGTCGTAACTGTAACGACCCCATAGGGGTGCGTCCCCTTGCCGCATCGCCAACACCTTCGGCAATAGCATGGGGATATCCTCCACCATGTCCAATTCAGCGATGCGGCTTGCCGGTACCCAACTGATCTCACCTTCCGCTGATGGTCTGGGATCCCCACTGGCTTCGCCGCGAAACACCCACATGACAATCCCCGCCTCGCTGTCGCCCGTATCTATTGCCACCACTGCGCATAGCCATAGGCTTATTGGCGTCAATCCGCTTTCTTCTTCAACCTCGCGCCGCGCCGCTGCTATCACTGCCTCGCCTTTTTCGACGTGCCCGCCTAGGCCGTTGTACTTGCCCGGGAATACGCGCCGGTCTGCGCCGCGCTTGATCAGCAGCACCTCATCCCCGCGGGTGAGGAAAACCAGCACGCGGGGAATGAACTTGTATCGGTTTTTATCGGCAGCCTGGCTGGACATGAACCTTACTACAACCCTAATTGACTAAGTGACTGAGCAACTAATCACTCAGATCTTTCACTTCTTCCTGCGCGACTTCTTTGCCAAAGTAAAACACCCGGTCGGGTTTCACTTTGGGCGCCTGGACAAACTGATCTACATATTTGCGAGTATCGCCGATGGCTAACAAGTTGAACAACTTGGCAAACTGCTGCTCCCAGGCCTCTACGATCACCTCTTTATCAGGTTTCGGCAGGTCCCAGATATCACCTTTAAACACTCCAATGGCGCGTTTGCGGTTTTCGTAATGGAATTGCTCAT
>DATBWP010000010.1:0-9304 GCA_036514735.1 Anaerolineales bacterium | reverse complement strand
CCCTGCCATAATAGCCCCCAAGAATGCGAATGTCAAACCAAAAATGAAGGTTGTGCTGACACCTTGCCTTTTAAGATATAGGGCAAGGTGCTGGCACAGCCTGCTCAAAAGGTTTCTTACTGCCTAACAGGCTGGTGGGTGGCGTTGAACCAATGCGGACGTCCTGATAGACATTTAGTACTAAAATCATAGCTGGCAGGCAAGAATGGCCGGCCACCATCGATATAATGCGGCATTCTCAGGAGAGCCTGTGCAACAACAAAAAATCCATACCAGTCTAGTTTCTTTTCGTAATCCCACTTTCTGGATCCTATTGCCCCTGGCGTTGTACATCTTCCTCCGGTTGTACCCCAGCTTTGACCCTGCCATTATCGTCCCCTTGCACCATTTCAACATTGTGTCAGCGACCTCCCTGGTTGCCCTGCTGGTTGCCGTTGTGGTTGGCATTGTGGGGCTGCGCCAACGCAACCAGCAAGTCATTTATGTTTCGCTGGCATTTGTCTCCCTGGCGGCTTTCTTCAGCGTCCACGGGCTCGCCACTCCCGGGTTCCTGATCCCAGACTTCACCGCGGTGGTTGGTGTAGCTGCCCAGTTGAGCGTGCTCACCATGAGCTTTTGGCTGCTGATTTCCTCGTTGCCGGTGGACGCGCCATTTAGCGCAGGGTTCGCACGCTACACGCGTTTCCTGTTGCCGCTATACACGCCAGCCATCATCTTGATCGGGCTGCTCGCCTTGTCCACTCCTTCCATCGCCAATTTTTTGCCGATAACCAATGAACCGCTCAAATACCTGTCGGCGGCGTTAACCATCTTTATGGCTGGGTTTGCCGGATACCGCTATTGGCAGTCCTACCGCTATTCACTCTTCCCGTTCCAACTCGGTATCGCCTATATCAGCGGCTGGATCGCCGTCACTCAGATCATTATCACCACCGGCATCGTATGGAATCTAAGTTGGTGGACCTACCATTTCCTGCTGCTTCTATCGGTTATCGTGGCGGTAGCCGCCCTGGTGGTGCAATACCGCCGCGGCGACTCGATTGTGCGCTCTGTTCTGGGTTTATTTTCCAATGACCCCAATGAACGCCTGGCCGCGGGGATTTCACCCAGCGTGCGTGATCTGATCCATACTACTGAGGCGCGCGATCCTTACACGGCTGGCCACTCCTATCGCGTAGCTCACGGCGCCTTCGAACTGGGCTCCGCCCTTAAGCTGCCGCCCGAAGATCTGCGCGTGCTGGTGCAAGGCGGCATTGTGCATGACGTGGGCAAAATGCAGGTGCCGGATGAGATCTTGAATAAACCCGGGCCTTTGAACAAGGAAGAGCGCAAGGCCATTGAGAGCCATGCCCTGGCCGGCTATGAACTGTGCGCCCGCCTGGGCTTTATGCCCGCGGAACTGGGCATCGTTCGCTCCCACCACGAACGCTTGGATGGAAAGGGATACCCAGACGGCCTCACCAGAGAGGAGATCCCTCAGCTGGCACGCGTGCTCAGCGTGATCGATGTGTGGGATGCGCTCACCTCAGCCCGCGCCTACCGGACAGCCTGGCCGGAAGCCGAAGCGCTGAAATACTTGCGGGAAAACAGCGGCAGCCAATTTGAGCCCCGCTATGTCGATGCCTGGATCGCCCTAGTCGCCAAACAAAACGGATCCTTGCTGAGTTCAAAAAAGAAGGGGTAGTCGCGGGGCGACTGCCCCAGCTGGAAAAAAAAGAGGCGCAATCCTGCGCCTCTTTCATCATTGTGTATCTAATGCCTGCTGTTTACACTTGCACCATGGGGGTTACATCTTGGGCTTGCGGGCCTTTTTGGCCCTGGACGACAACGAATTCAACTCGTTGGCCTTCTTCAAGCGTGCGATAACCCTCGCCAACAATGGCACTGTAGTGGACAAACACGTCTTCGCCTTCATCCTGCTTGATAAAGCCGAAGCCCTTAGTGGCGTTGAACCACTTCACCGTGCCAGTCACGCGCTCCGCCATGATCCGGGTTCTCCTTTCGTCATATTCTGCTAGAGGTCCCTGATCAGATGGAACGGTTCCACTGTTTTAGAACGACTGCTTGCAACACAAAGATTCTAGCATGGGCAATTTACGCCTGTCAAACGAGGATACTGCTCGGGCCAAACGGGAAGTGAGGCAGCCAGCCCGCTCTTTACCGCTCTATCTTTGACAGTGCCCTTCCATCTTATTTCACCTCACTATTCATCGACGACCGGAGTGGCAAACTGAAGCATTTTCAGAGGGCGTAATTACAAGTGAGTACTTTGTACTCGTTTTCCCGGGCTAACAATTCTGTTAGGTCTGGGGGTGGTGGGTCGTGCTACGATTCCAGCAAGTCTAGGGGTATATGCCCAAAATTCTAGTAATTGAAGACATGCCGGAAAGCGCAGATCTGGCTGCGCAAATTTTGCGCCGCTATGGGCATGAGGTCCTGATTGCCAGTAACGCCGACAAGGGCTTGGACCTCGCCGCAGAATTTTTCCCCGATCTCATCATTTGCGATTATTGGTTGCCGGAACTGGACGCCCGCGCTTTATTAAAGAAATTACGTAAAAACAAGGAATTAAAGAATATCAAAGTGGTGGTTTGCAGCGCCGCATTCAAACAGGAACTCAACCAGGGAGACGAACATTTTGACGGCTTTATTTCCAAGCCATACCGCCTAAGCAGCTTTATGCAGACGGTTGAACAGCAGTTGTCCTAGCGAAAAGGCGTTATCTAAACGTAGAATCTGATTTACAATGTTTATGCGCGTGTTCGGGTGCCCCCCTCACCTGGGCATGCGCACGGACTTATGGCAGCAACAAAAAGAGGCTTAAGCAGCCTCTTTTTGTTTTTGGTTTGGGTTCTTCGCTATGCCCTAATACGGCTGCGGGAGATAAAGGCGATCACGGCCACAAACAAGGCCGAGCCGACGATCGACCACAGCACCGGGAAGGTGTTGCCATCCACGCTTACCGGGAAAGGTTCCGGCAGCCCGAACTGGCGGGCTAGCCACATGCCGATCAGTGCGCCGATGAAACCTACTGCGATCGAGGTCAGGCAGCCGCCTGTGGAATAACCGGCGATGGCTTGTCCGATCGAGCCGGCCAGACCGGCAATAACGAGAAGAATGATGAGCTCTATTAAGGTCATATCGCTTTCCTTATCCTTTCCTTACAGAATGGATGCAAGAGACTGCGCTCGATTATACGCGTTCGCGGCCGAGCAGCAGCCACAAAAGTTCCACGAACACCCAGGCCAGCAGCAGATACACCATCATGGCGATAATGGACGAGACTTCCAGCACCACGCCGCCCTCCGCGCTGGGGTTGTTGACCAGGGTTTGGAACGGCCACAGGAAGAGGCCGCTCAGCGCGTAGACAAAATCGGCAAACGGGTTGCCCGGATTGGCAGCCATCATGCGCAAGACCACGCGCAAGCCGATCAGGCCTTCCACAATGCCGGTAAACCACCACACGAAATTGGTGGTTTTGCGCAATACGATCTGGCGTTTGGTGAGTTGCTTTTCGCGGAACTTGCGATCCTGCGCTGCGCGCACCTCATTTTCTTGCACAGGTTCATTCACTGGACGTTCTCGAGTTGTTCTTTCTTGGCGAGGCATACTAACCTCCTTACTCGTATCGAGGCCGGCGGGCCAGGGAAATTACGATGGCAATCGTTCCTAACAGCAGCGCCACGATCAAGCCAAACAACAATACCTGAGACGTATCCAGTGTACTATCCGTCTGGGTTTGATCAGCGCTTTGCTGATCCTGGTCACCGGTAACGATGATATTGCCCACGCCTTCCGTGGCATCGAAATTAACATCGATGACCGCACGAGTATCGCAGGCCGCCAAGGCCAAAGTGCCGAGAAGGCCAACGATGAGCAGTGCAATGACACCTTTGCGAATATTTCTTTTCAAGCTCATACCTTCCTCCTTGGTCATCCCCAAAAACGATTAACGCTGATCTCCGTTATGTGAAGATTCCTCACCCTCGATTTATTTGGATTTCTTTGTTGCCTTTTTGCGCGGCACCTTGGCGCCCTTCTTGCGCGCCTCGGACAAGCCTATAGCAATCGCCTGCTTCTTGCTGGTCACCTTCTTGCCCGACCGCCCGGATTTCAGGGTGCCGGCTTTGCGCTTTTTCATAGCGCGCTCCACACTTTTTTGTGCAGCTTTTCCGTATTTAGGCATGGTTTTCTCCTTAGGGATTTACCCTCGGCTGGAGGCAGCCACCACCACCAGCACAAATATTGCGAACAAGATCACCAGAAGCACGATAAATAAATTATTCTGGGATATCGCTCCCCCGCTCGACTCCCCCTCCCCACCCATGGAAAAGTCAATATCCAGTTGGCCGCTACACGCACTCAATAGACTGGCGACTAATGCCAGACAGATAAACAGGCTATTTACGATTGGTTGCTTCCATGGCATCATAAGGCGTCCTCCTTGTAAATTTACCAACGAGGAAACGTTCGTTCTATTACGGTATCTAGCCAACGCCAAAGCTGTAGTCAGATTAGGTTGGCTAGACAAGCATATCACGTCAAATACTCATAGGACTCGTGCGAAAATCCAGAGCGGTTTCCCCGGAAGACCAGAAAGTTAAAGCAGCAGCCCGCGGCGACGAACAAGCCTTTGCCGACCTTTACGACACTTACCTGGACAATATATATCGC
The DNA here is from genome assembly GCA_036514735.1 of Anaerolineales bacterium. Taxonomy (GTDB): domain Bacteria; phylum Chloroflexota; class Anaerolineae; order Anaerolineales; family UBA11579; genus JAMCZK01. The sequence goes on along the minus strand of DATBWP010000010.1, from coordinate 4,630 downwards.
TTTGTTTACTTACGGGTGGAAGACCAGCAAACTGCCGAAGACATCACCTCCAATGTGTTTTTACGTGCCTGGGAAAAATTGGGGGATTACCAGTTCCGCGGTGTTCCCTTCCGCGCCTGGTTGTTCCGCATTGCCCGTAATGCGGTCATCGACCATTACCGCACCCGCAAAGAAACCGCCCCGTTGGAGGTTGTGATCAATACGCGTGATGAGCAACATCTGCCAGTATCCCAGCAGGTGGGGTTAAGAATAGAAGCAGAAGGGGTCATGCAATCTATGCAGCAATTGACCGAGGATCAGCGTAACGTTTTGACCCTTAAACTCGTTCATGGACTTAACACGGAAGAAGTAGCCAAGACTTTAGGCAAGCGCCAGGGAGCAGTAAGGGCGCTCCAAATGCGCGGCCTACAAGCCTTGGCTAAAATTATTAAGACCGATGGTGAGTGACATGAAGGACGTTTTAGAAACCTGCCTGGCGCGGATCGAGCTTGGCGAATTGACCCCCGAAGAATGCTTGGCGCTATACCCGGAATTAAGCCAGGGTTTGCGGCCCCTTTTGGCTGCTGCTCAAAAACTAGAGCCCCTAAAACAGTTGGCGGTTAGGCCAGAGTTTCGCGCCAGTGGCCGAGCCCGGTTGCTGGAACACATACGCAACCACCCCCGTCGCCGATCTTCCCGGTTTGGCCCCCTGGCCTTACGCTATGCAGCCAGTTTAGCCACTTTGGTTTTCGCGCTGGCGACCGCCGGAACAGCCCTGGCCCAGCAAGCTCTTCCGGGAGATGTGCTTTATTCCTGGAAACTCGCCAGCGAGCGCGTGTGGCGCAGTATCCAATCCAATCGAGTAGACGCAGATCTCATCCTGGCGGACCGGCGCTTGAATGAATTACACGCCATTCAGGGGTTACCCGAACTGGAAATACTGGGAGTGAGTGAATATGCGGACCTGTTGCGCGAGCTTCGCAGCGACTTGGAAACTGATCAGGGGCGGGTAAGTGCCGTGAACCAGGTGCTTGCCGCCCACAAGGAAGCCTTGAGCGATTTCTTCGCTAACTCGCAAGCCGACCTGCCCGATCCGGGAGAGCTCTTCAGCACCATTCCTATGCGGGGCGAAGAGCCTCCAGGGAAGGACAACGGCTCAAACGGAGGTACAGAAATCCCTTTACCCGTGGACCCCACCCAGCTTGAAGGGGATGAAGTGCTGCCTAGCGTTGAAGCGACCTTGCCCGCCGATAATAGTCTGTTATCCACGCCGGTGCCTACCGCCAAGCTGGGTGGCGCGCCGACTCTGTCGGTAACCTCAATGTCTCCAGCCAAGAGCGGTTTGCTGCCCATTGCAGGAGTTACCGCCAACCCAACCTTAGCTGCAACTGCAATGCCAACGGCAGCCGTTACAGGAATTCCAACGGTAGAGATTACTGTGCTGCCGCTTACAGTAGAAGTTACCATTCTGTCAACGCTGGCCCTTACCCCTTAAGCAAAGAACGAATCGAAGTGGAATCACCTGGATACAGATTCAATTCCAGTTGGCGGTTTGCTGGCGCCTTGCCAAGTCCCTTTTATTCTAGTATTCTCATGCTACTCCTCAGGTAGAGCCCCGCAGTGTCCCCCGATCCCCATCAAGCCCCCTTTGAACTGAAACTTAGCTACCTAATGCCGGCCTTCATCCTGGTCGGCATCCTGGTGGACCTGGGCATCACCAGCCCGCCCAGGCTGAATCTGCAAGGCTTTGCACCCGTTCCTGTGCACTCTAGCCGCGTCGCCGATTACAGCCCGGACCCGGTGAGTCTAGTATTTCCACCCATTGACCCTGACATCATTAATCAAGCGAACACCGCCCGCCTGTCGTTCCCCAGCAGCGCGGGTTCTGCAACGTCCACAGAGGCAAAAAACACACCGAGCCCAACTGCGACCCAGGTTCTAACGCACACAGCCACCTTGCCCTTACCAACCTCAACCACGGTCTTGCCAACCCAGATCCAGACCTTACCGCCACCAACCGCCACGTTGCCACCAGTTCCCACCTTACCTACTCCACCCAATCCGACCTCGCCTGTTCCAACACACCCCGTTCCGACTGCCCCTATTCCGACCCTGCTCATTCCCACTGTCCCTGGTCCGACCCTGCCTGTTCCGACTGTCTCTGTTCCGACTGCCCCTATTCCGACCCTGTTCATTCCCACTGTCCCTGGTCCGACCCTGCCTGTTCCGCCTGTCTCTGTTCCGACCCTGCTTGCTCCGACTGTTGCCGTTCCTACAAGCATTGTGCCTACACTGATTCCACCTTTACTCAACTAACCCCTGATTTGCCATCCAGGATCCGGGAAAAAGCACCCTAGGATTTTTCACCCCATTAGTGTCTTAAAAGCCTTCACCACATCCGGATCAAAATGTCCGCCAGCTTCCGCTTCGATATAGTTGATCGTCTCGTCAACACTCAGCGCCGCGCGATAGGGCCGCTCGGTGGTTAATGCATCCCATACATCGACGATCGAAAAGATACGCGCCGCCAAAGGGATTTCCTTGCCTTTTAGCCCGCGCGGATAACCGCTCCCATCCCATTTCTCGTGGTGCGCATAAGGGATGTCTAACGCCGGTTCCAAAAACTCGACCTGCTCCATAAACTTCCTGGCCAGTTCGGGATGCCGCTGCATCGTTTTGCGCTCGGCGGCAGTCAGCTTCCCTTTTTTCAGCAGGATTTTATCGGGGATGGCTATTTTGCCAATGTCATGAAGCAATGCTCCCCGATAGATATGGACCAGGTCATCGCCTTTAAACCCCATCGTCTTTGACAATTCCACCGCCAGCGTGGCCACCCGCTGGCTGTGGCCTTCGGTCGCGTGGTCGCGCAGATCGGTAGCCATCGCCCAGCCTTCAATAGTCTTCTGGTAGGCATTCAATAAGCTCTGCTCAGAGGAATACAGGCTATCCACCATATTATTAAATGACCGCGTCAGGATACTAATCTCATTCGATCCGCGCTGCGGTACCTGCATGCGCAGATTGCCGCGCGTGACTTGCAAGGAAGCTTCCTTCAGCGCCTGAATAGGCCGCGCAATGCGGCCGGCAACCAGCATACCCACCAGTACCACCAACAGGAGAGCTGCCCCCAACAACAACAGTGTGTTTTGGCGGGTGAACTGGCTGGCTTGCACCAGAATGGCTGTGGGCAGGGCCACGCCCATCAACCCCAGGTCCTCTTGGGCGCGGATCTCCCAGGGGCTGATAATCTCGTTGTAATTAATGCCGCTGTCCTGCAGGCTGCGGGTCAGGCTGGCCTCGTCCTGGCGTTGGAGTGTTTCCTCAGCCAGATCAGCCGGAAGGTTCCTGGCCTCGAACAGAGTGCTGCTTAGGGGTTCACCTTCAATTGTATAGAAACTGATTTGAGCCAGGGTCGCAGCCCGGGCTTGGGCGGCTAACGATTCCACGGAGATCCCCACCAGGGCCACACCGGCGAGGTTACCTTCCGTGTCGGTAATCGGACCGCTGACAAAAAAATAGTCTCCCAGCGCGGTGGCCACAATGCCGCCAAACTTATCCCCAGCCGGGTCCACTTCCTCGGCCAACACGGCCTGCACCTGTGCCAGGTCGCCATAAGGTGCGGTCTCGCGTAAGACTTCGTAATCTTGTGTTTCGGGATTTAGATAGAGCGACAACAACCGCTGCCCGCGCCCATCCAGGATAGCCAGCGCTTCCACTCCGGTATTGTAGGCGCCGGGCAGCACCAGTTCGCTAAGCACCTCTACCGTTCCCTGACGCACCACCCGATCGACGCCTTGAATGTTACTGGCCAGGCGCACGGCCTCAAGCAGGTCCTCTTCAACCCGCACCAGACTTTCTTTGGCCAAAACCGCCGTTTCAATGAGTTGGTTTGCGAAGCGTTCCTCCAGCGAATCGAAGATAAGCCGCGTAACCAGATAGGTCCCCCCGGAAGCAATGATCAGCGCCAACAAAATATATGGCACGGTGATCTGGGTGAAGAGGGGGATGTAAGCTTGCCGCAATCGTGAGAGCATGTGAAGTTCATTCTAATTGAGATTGATTTTGTTCAAAAGATTCTTCGAATATTCGCCTGGCCATCCCACCGCGCTGCCAGTCGCCCGGGGATTTAAAGGTTGGCCTGGCAAACCGCCGCTGGGGCTTTCCCTGGCCCCGTGTCCAAACAAACCAGCATATCTAGGGGTACTCCCCCAGGTTTCTTAGTTGTGAGTCCGCGTTGTTCAGCCATCACAGTAAGGCTTACAGTATTGATAGGATAAGCGTACTATCGCTTTTTCGTTAGTAAACAGCTTACAATATTGTAGAGGTATAGCAGTGAATTCCTCCGTGCTTCGAAAAAATATTATTAACCTTGCATTCTATTTAGGAATCCCCCTGGTGTGGCTAGGGATGACTTCCTTTAATTTTGCACCAGCAGCATCCCAAGAAACAAATTTCTTGCCGGTGGTAATCGAGCCTTTCAGTTCCGCAAACTTTGGCGTTGATGAGTTCGTCTTCAGTTTTGCGCCCATGGATGCGGACATTATCGAAGACGCACAAGATGATCGCTCGCAGGCCGTGGACCCGCTTCCCGTTCAGGCAACTCAAGAGCAGAACGAGAACAGCGAAAAAGAAAAAGGCGGCGAGAACCCGG
>DATBWP010000009.1:0-6079 GCA_036514735.1 Anaerolineales bacterium | reverse complement strand
CCCGCTGATCCTCAACGAGCAAGATGCGTTTGACAGACATCGCGCGGGAATTCTAGCATCAAGCGGGATGGCGGGGGGAAAAAAAGGGCGGAGATTAGGGAACCAGAGATTAGATATTGGAGATTACCGACAAATCGTGGGTGTTCACACGGAAAGCAGATTGGGCTAATCGCGTTGAAGGACCACCCAGGGGGTACCATGCTGCGGATTGGGATGAACATGAAGGGGAACATGATAAGCGTCTTGTAGGATATCAGTGGTCAACACCTCGGCAGGTTTGCCCGAGGCGCGAATGCGGCCCTCCACCAGCAGGACAAGCCGATCAGCGTACAAGGAAGCCAAATTGAGATCGTGCATGGCCACCAGCACGGCCAAATTATGCTCGCGAGCCATGCGGCGCATGAGACTAAGCAAACCAACCTGGTGGTGCAGGTCCATGTGGGCGGTGGGCTCATCTAGCAGCAGGATGGGGCAATCCTGGGCCAAAGCACGCGCCAGGATGACGCGTTGCTGCTCACCACCCGAAAGCTCGCCAATGCGGCGGTCGCTGAGATGGCTTAGGTCAGCAGCTTGCATGACGCGCTGAATGTGATGAAGATCGCGGGGTCCGAGGTGGCCTAACCAACTTAAGTGCGGGGTGCGACCCAGTGAAACACACTCGAACACCGTGAAGACGGGGGGCAATTGTGTAGATTGAGGCACCACTGCGATCTGACGGGCGCGTTCTCCTGCAGACAGCGCCGACACATCCCTCCCTTCAATAAAAACAGTCCCCGAAGCGGGCTGGAGCACGCCGCTCACGGCGCGGATCAAGCTGGTCTTCCCGGAGCCATTGGGGCCGATGAGGCCAAGCACTTCGCCGCGCGCAAGCTCTACATCGAGGTCGTGCAGCACCTCCTTTTCGCCATAGGCCACGCACAGGGAGCGAACAGAGAGCATGGGCTACCAGATCAGCGCGGCTTTGGCGCGGCGCAATAACCAGAGGAAGAAAGGGACACCGACCAGCGCGGTAAGGATGCCGACCGGCAGCACCTGAGGGGCAAAAAGCGAGCGGGCCAACAGGTCGGCCAGCAGAAGGGCGGCTGCTCCGCCCAGAATGGAAAGCGGGAGGAGGCGGCGATAATCGCCGCCCCAGACGAGGCGAAGCGCATGGGGGACGATGAGACCGATAAAGCCGATCATCCCCGAGAAGGCGACGGCCGCTGCGGCGGCAAGGGAAGCGGCAAGGATCAGAACGATTTTGATGCGCTCGACGGGCAAGCCCAGTTGTTGTGCTTGCTCTTCGCCCAGTTGGAGCACATTAAGCTGGTGCCCGGAAACCAGCAGCAGGCCGAGGCCAATCACAATGTACGGCAGCGCGGCGAACACAGGCTGCCAGCCGCTCAGCGTGGCGCCCCCCAGCAGCCAGGCCAGGGCCCGGCGCAATTCGTTTTGGGAGTAAAGCATCAGGAAGGAGGAGAGCGCGGTGGCGAAGGAACTCACTGCGACACCCGCCAGGATCAGCGTAGTGACGGGAACGGTTTTACCGATGCGGGCGATAGCCACCACCACCGCAACGGCCAAGAGGGCACCCAGGAAAGCCGCTGCTGGGATGGTGTAGAAACCCAACGTGGTGGTGGGCCAGCTTTGCCCCATCACAAAGACGGCGCCCAAACCGGCGCCGGAGGCCACGCCGATCAGGTAGGGATCAGCAAGCGGGTTGCGGAATAACCCCTGGTAAGCGGCGCCGCTGCCTGCCAAGGCGGCCCCGGTGAGGGCAACCAAGATGGTATGCGGCAGGCGAACGTCGTAGACGATGGTGGCGCTGGTTGCGGGCAACGGGCCCCCGACAAGCGCCTGCAAGAGGTCGCCGGGGGGGATAACTACCGAACCAATGGCAACGCTGAGCAGCAGGGCGAGAGCCACGAAGAGCCCGTTTATCAGGAACGGCTGTCTCTGCAGGAAGGATGGTTTCATTGGATGCGGCCGAGAGGCAAGGCCTCGTTCTTTTCGGCTAGTCAAACAGGTCCGGGTGAAGAAGGCGAGCCAGTTCTTCCAGGGCATCCACCAGGCGCGGCCCAGGCCGGCTGATGAGATTGTCGTCGAAGGGGTAGACCTGGCCGGATTTCACCGCGGCCAGGTCCGCCCAGCCGGCGCGCTGGCCAACGGACTCCACGGTGATGCCATAAGCCGCATCACCCAGGAGGATCAGATCGGGATTCTGGACGAGCAACTCTTCGATGCTAATCTGGGCAAAAGCGCCTTGCAGACCCGCTGCTGCATTTCGGCCGCCGGCGCGGGCAATGAGCAGATCGATGAAGGTACCAGCCCCCGAAGTCCAGGGGGCGGAGGGGTCGCTGGCGTCCAATTCGTAAAAGACAGTCGGCGTGTTGGTTTTTGCGGCCAAAGCGGCATCCACAGCGGCTACCCGTTCCTGTAAAACTGCGTTCAACGCGGCAGCTTCGTCGTTGCGGCCGGTTAGTTGGCCTACGATAGCGAGGTTGGCATACAGCCCATCGAAATCAGCCGGGTTGGCCAACCAGAACACAGTCACGCCCAATTGTTCCAGTTGGGCGACTTGTTCGACGGGAGTAATTTCAGCAGCCAGCACCAGGTCCGGTTCCAAGCTGATGATCAATTCGGTGTTCAATTCGATGAAGGTATCGCCGATATCGGTGACATCCTGGGCTTCAGGTGGAAAATCGGAAAGGATGTCGCGACCGACCATTTGTGATCCGGCACCGAGCGCGAAGAGGATCTCGGTGTTGGAAGGCGCCAGGGAGATGATGCGCTGGGCGGGCGCTTCGAAGGTGAGGGTGCGCAGCAGGCCGTCGGCGATGGTGAGCGGGAACGCGGCGGTTGGGGCGAGGGTAGCCGCGTCTTGGGTGGTGCTGACCGCCGGGGCGGGCAGGGTAGGCTGCGCAGTGGGGCTGGCGCAAGCAGCCAGGAACACGGTGACGAATAGGGCCGAAAGAGTTCTAAATTTCATGGCGAGTCTCCTAACTAGCAAGTTAAACAAAAAACCCTGCACGTGGCAGGGAGGAACAGGCAGAACCAGGTTCTGGCTGGTGCGCTTCCCTGCCACGGGGACGAGCACTGCAATGGCCTCCGGGCCGGCGACCTGGCTTACCGCGCGAGGCGGATCACAGTTGCGGGACAGCGCCGGAATCTCACCGGCTTCGCAGTATGCCGCTGCAAGCAGCGGCCACCCGGATACAAATGGTAAATTACAGGTCTTTATTGTATAGGTTGGAATAGACAGAGTCAAGTTTTTGGGTACCCTATAATCCAGGCACCGAGGACGAAATGCTGAAGGCCTTGAAAAATTTTGTTCGCAAAATACTGATCCACCCGTTTGGATATGACCTGGTTCCTTTAAAACAAGAACTGGCGAACGCGCCTTTGGCGGTAGGCACACCGCCGGTAGTAGCGAAAGCGGGAAGCGAGAATATCGACCTGTATATCCACTGGTTTGGGGAAGAGGCTGTGCGCCAGCGGCGGTTCTACAACGTAGGCGCCGAGGCGCAGTTCCACCATTCGGCGTGGACCAAGGTCAATCATCCCAGCGAACATTATGGGTCTGAACAAATCGATATCCCTTGGGACTTGATGTCCGACCAACCTCTACCCATTGAAGACGGGCAGGCCAAGGTGGTCTTCTCGCGCTATACCCTGGAGCATGCGACGAATGAGGCGGTTGAGCACTTTTTAAGCGAAGCTTACCGGACTCTGGCGAATGATGGTTTTCTGCGGGTGATCGTCCCTGATATTGAGATCTATTATGCGGCCTACCAGTTGAAGGACGAAGCGTTCTTTTACCGGCCGAAACACGACCTGAAAACTTTTCCCAACGATGATTTCCTTTCTAACATCAACGCGGCTTCCTTCGAGCAGAAGTTCTTGTGGAATTTTGCCAGCAGCGCTAGCGTGCTGCACGCGGACGGCGCTGCTGAGCGGATTTCCGACCAGGAATTCCGAAGGATCTTTGCGGAGCTGAGTTTTGAAGATGCTCTGGATCATTGCACGGCTAAATGTTCCTTGGAGGTGCAGCGCCGCCATCCGGAAAATCACATCAACTGGTTCACTGCGGGCAAGTTGCAGGCTTTGATTCGAAAGGCCGGGTTTACCCGTGTTTATCGATCAGGTTATGGGCAAAGCCTTTGCCCTGTTTTACGTGATAGCCAATTGCTGGAGGCGCGCGATCCGGAAGTTGGCTTGTTTATAGAAGCCCAAAAATAAGGCTTTACCAGGCTTCGGCCGTCTGCCTATAAATAGCCCCATTGACATTTAGCCGCGCGCATGTCAGAATTCATTTTCTGAAAGCTGGCATGAAAGAGCGTGAATATCGCCTCTTGGAGGCTATTTCGGCAGATGAAAGCGTGACTCAGGCGGGCCTGGCGCTGCATTTAGGCATTGCCGTAGGGAGCGTCAACTGGTATATCAAGCGCCTGATCAGCCGGGGTTATCTGAAGGCTACCCGAATGGACCGTACCCGCCTGCGCTATAACCTCACCTCTGAGGGCATGGCCGCTTTTACGCGCAACGCAGTCCAATATATGAAAGATTCGCTGCAGGTCTATCGCGACCTGCGACATCAGGCCCGAGAGATGGCCCTCCAGATCCAACGTAGAGGAATTCAGGAAGTATATTTGGAGGGCAACGATGAGGTCATGGACATTTTGAGGCTTACCTGCTTGGAGATGGGGATCAGCCTGCAAACGGAACCCGAAAAATGGTCGGTTAGCCGGAATGGACGCGGTTACGAATTGAAGGAAGCAGCGTAGTTACGATGGAAGAACAAAAACGTTGGGACCTCTATAACCAGTTTTCGTTGTGGGGCGACTTGGACCGCTACACAAAGATGCTGGCACGCTATGAGTTATTCAAGCTCATTGCCGATAAGCCGGGGGATATCGTGGAGGGAGGTGTGCTGAAGGGGGCTGGTTTGCTCTATTGGGCAAAATTGATCGAGATCTTCAACCCGCAATCTCGCCGAAAAGTGATCGGCTTTGATACCTTCGAGGGTTACCCAGAAGACAGCGCCAGAGGTCACGACCGCAAAACCGCTAAAGACTTCAAGCAAATACAAATCCAAGATCGCCAGGATGTGGCCCTCAAGACAATTATGGAGACTGCCAGACAACAGGGTCTAGACCAACGCATCGAACTGGTGCAAGGGAAAGCAGAAGAGAGCATCCCGCGCTATGTAAAAACCCACCCGGGGTTTCGGGCGGCTTTGATCGACCTTGATTTCGTGCTTTATGAGCCCACCCTGGCCGCACTGGAATCCCTTTATTCAACCGTAGTACCCGGGGGAGTAGTGGCGTTGGATGAGTATGCAGTTCCCGGCGCCGGTGAAACCGAAGCCGTCGACCAGTTTTTGGCAGGCAAAAGCGTGAAGTTGCTGTCTTTCCCCTGGGCGAAAAGTCCCACAGCTTATTTTGTGAAAGAGCAGACCCTTGGCTAAGTCTACCATTCGGATCGGTAACCGGCAGATCGGGCCAGGGCAACCAGCTCTGATCATTGGCGAAGTGGCCCAGTCCCACGACGGCAGCCTGGGAATGGCGCACGCATTTATTGACGTGATCGCAGAGGCCGGCGCGGACGCGGTCAAGTTCCAAACTCATATCGCCGCGGCGGAAAGCACACCGCAGGAAAAATTCCGCGTGCCTTTCAGCCGCCAGGATGCGACGCGCTTCGATTATTGGAAACGGATGGAGTTTAGTGAAGGGCAATGGAAAGAATTGGCGGCGCATGCGACTGAACGCGGGCTGCTGTTTTTAAGTTCACCATTCTCAACAGAAGCCGTGGAATTGTTGGAGCGGATTAGCGTGCCGGCCTGGAAAATCGCCTCCGGGGAAGTGGTGAATTTCCCTCTATTGGAAAAAATGCTGGCTACGCAAAAGCCCGTGCTTTTATCGGCAGGGATGAGCTCGTGGGCCGAGATAGATAAAGTGGTTGCCTTTCTTCAAAAAAACAAGGCCGCGTTAGCTATCTTCCAATGCACCACATCCTATCCCTGTCCGCCTGAAGAGATCGGCTTGAACGTCATCCGGGAAATCCGGGAGCGATATGCTGTCCCGGTGGGACTCTCGGACCA
>DATBWP010000008.1:0-12807 GCA_036514735.1 Anaerolineales bacterium | reverse complement strand
CGGCTGGCGCAGGCGCAAGCGGGTGACGATTTCGCCTACCGGGCGCGGGTTGTCGCGCAGCAGCTCCACGATGCGCAAGCGGTTGGGCTCGGCCAGGGCAACCAGGGTCTCGGTTTTCACCTAGGAAATATACCCTATAAGGAATATACTTGTCAAGGAATATACACAAGCGCTCCAGGATCCGCAGGGTCACCAGCCCCCAGTCCCAGAATCCGCCGGCGAGACCCAGTACAATGCCTCTTAGAGCCCGACCTTCGCATCCAGAGCGATGTCGCCCGCGCCGGTGAACAAGAGCGCCAGCGAAGCGGCCAGCAGGGCGAAGTCGAACTCCCAGCCTGTGGCCTGCTGGGCCATAAAGCCAACTTTCATCACACGCATCTTGGCAAGGAAAATTGCCACCAGCATGTTGATCGCGAACAGAACTGCCAGGATACGAGTCCCCAGGCCGAGGATGAGCAGCCCTGCACCCACCGTTTCCAACAAGGCCACCACCCAGCCGAAGAAAATTGGCAGCGGAACTCCCATTTGCTTCAGGAAGCCGCCGAATCCGGCCGGGCCTTTCATTGGCGAATTGGGGTTGAGTTTAGGCCAGCCATGCACGAGAAAGATGATCCCCATCGCCAGGCGCAGGATTAACAGGCCCCAATCACTATATGCTGAAAAGATGTTTTCTAACATAAACTCCTCTCTTTGACTAAGATGTGGTTGCACAAGCCAACGACTTTGAGATCGAGCGTTTTGGAAATGGTCTTTGTTCCTGGTTTTATGCAGCGCAGCAAGAAAGCATGGCTATATCTTTTTCAAAAGCGATTGCCGCCAGTTTCAGCCCTTCAACCTGGGTTAAATACGGGAACAGGGTATCGGCTAAGTCGTCGACTTTGATACCGTACTTGATCGCCAAGGTTGCGGTCTGAATAGCTTCGCCTCCTTCAGCGGCAAGAATGTTCGCACCCAGTAGCCGGTTGGTCGTTTCATCGGCGACTAACTTGATAAAACCGCGCGTATCACGAGCAGCTTGCGCTCGAGCTACGTGCTCGAGACCTACGGTACTGGTTTTGACTCTGTACCCCTCATTCTTGGCCTGGGCTTCGGTCAATCCAACGGTTGCAATTTGTGGATCGGTAAAAATAACGCCCGGTACAGTTGACAAATCAAGGGGTTTTTTAGTATCCGCAAGCGCGTTTTGAGCTGCAACCGATCCCCCGGCGGCAGCCACATACACAAACTCCGGATTATTGGTCACATCACCGGTAGCATAAATTGTCGGATTGGAACTCTGCATGTATTTATCTACAACGATTGCGCCGTTTTGCTCCAGCTTAACATCCATGTGCTCCAACCCCATACCTTTTGTGTTTGCTTCTCGCCCAAGGGCCATCAAAATTTGATCGGCTTTGAACTCCCGCTCCTGCCCCAGCACACGGGCGTGAACGATGCGAGTGTCTCCATCCCGGCTCAAGCGCTTCACCTCAACGCCAGTGATGACGCCGATCCCCTCTTGCTCCAAATAATCCTTTATTCCCCGACCAATTTCCGGTTCATGATCCGGCACCAGTCGAGTGCTGCGTTGCAAGATCAGAACATCGACTCCCAAACGGGCCATGGTTTGCCCTAATTCCAATGCCACTGCCCGCCCTCCCAAGACGATCAGGGATTTGGGCAACTGTTCTAATTCCATCAAAGTAGTGCTGTTTAGCGCTTCGGCTTTCTCCGAACCCGGAAAATCGATCATGCGGGGGTGTGCGCCGGTGGCGATTACGTAGCGATCGGCCGTGTAGATCCTCTCCCCGACCCGGACACTGCCATCTTTGGTAAATTGGGCAGCGCCTTCAATGTAGGTGATTTTGGGATAGGCGGCCAGAACGTTCACGTATTTGCTCTGGCGCATCTGTGAAACCAGGTCATCTTTTTGGGTGCGAACAAGGTCCCAATCCAGATTGCCTTGCTGAGTATTGGCCCCTTTGAAAGGATGGTGCCCCGCATTGTGCCAGGCTTCGGCAGCCCGGATGAGAGTCTTGGAGGGCACACAACCAACATTGACGCAGGTCCCGCCGATGGCGCCATAGCCGATCATCCCGACGCGAAACCCCAGATCGGTGGCCTTGATCGCGGCAGCAAATCCGGCTGACCCGGCGCCAATGACCAGTAGATCGAAGTCGTGGCCGCCATCCTCGGTAAAAGAACTTTGGGCGCTTTGTTCAATCTCACCGTCAATTGCCGAACTGCTTTTGACCGTTGCGTGATATCCGGCTCCTTCTACGGAAGCAGTTAGGTCCCTCTCGGCTATATCAGATTTTACGATAAGGGTTGCCTTATTCGACCGCCAGCCAGGTATTTCCACGGTTTCAACCCCGGCGACTTGTTTAAGTGCTCTTTCAATATGCTGGGGGCAGCGATCACAGGTCATGCCCCTGATATCCAATTCAAGTTTTTTCTTTGGAGCCATCGTTTACCTCTTTGACGCACTTTCTAATTAGCTTGTTCGCTAACCAAATGGCAGACACAATTTTTTCCTTGCACATCATCAGTTGGAAAGGTGCGCCCGAGAGAAAAAAGCTGTTTTAAATCCTTCTCCAAAGCCTTCAACTCGCTTATGCGTTGATTTATCTCTTGGGCTTTGTTATCCAGCAAATCCAGCAAAACGCCACAAGGGGCGATTTGGCGGTCCCGCAGATCTAAAATTTCTTTGATGTCTTCCAAAGTCAAATCTAGACGCCTGGCACCTGCTACCAACTTCAGCCGATCTACATCGACTTCAGAGTATTCTCGATAGCCATTAGGCTTTCGCGCCGGCGAGGGCAGTAAGTCAATTTCCTCGTAATAGCGAATAGTCTTTGCCGGGACCCCGGTAAGTTCAGCCAACGCTCGTATTTCCATAATGCCTCCAAGTCATGCTTTGCTCTATCTTAGTCTATACCTTCCAGTGGCTGGAATGTCAACCGCTTATTCTGTGTTTAATTCAGCAACCTAAAAAGTTGGCGATTTCTCGACCGCAAGATGTGGGTGGTGGGCGCGACCAGCTAGGGTAAGAATGCCCAAGCCAAATCCATCATTCTGGTGATGTCTCGCTTAATTGAAAAACGCTTTAATCTGCTGGCCGTGGGGCTACTTTTGATCGGCGGCATTTGGATCGCCGCCAGCCGCGTGACGCCCGGCGGCCTTGCGCAAGCCCAGGCTGCTCCCCAAACCGGCTTCCTGGCGCCGGATTTCACACTGGAGTCTTTTTCAGGGGAGAGTGTCACCCTGGCCGATCTGCGCGGCCGTCCCATCCTCATCAACCTGTGGGCCTCATGGTGCCTGCCGTGCCGGGCAGAGATGCCAGCCATTCAACGAGTCTATGACCGGTACCGAAATCAGGGCTTTCAAGTGCTGGCGATAAATATGACCCTCCAGGACAACCGCAATAATGCCCGGGCTTTTGTCGATGAATTTAGTTTAACCTTCCCCATCTTGCTGGATGTGGACGGCAAGGTGGCCGCGCTATACCGCTTGCGGGCGCTACCCAGTTCCTATTTCGTGGACGCCAACGGCATCATTCAGGACGTTGTGATTGGTGGTCCTATGGATGAAGCCCTGTTGGCTTCCCGGGTTGAGCAGCTCCTGGAGGCCGGCAAATAAATGTTTCCGGTCCTGCAAATAGGCTCTATTGCCATCCAGGTTCCCGGTCTTGTCCTGCTGGCTGGTTTGTGGGTCGGCTTGTCGCTAAGCGAGCGCCTGGCGGCCGAGACCAAACGCCAGCCCATAGCGCCCAGCGACCTTAGTAACCTGGTGCTCCTTAGCCTATTAGTTGGCGTGCTGGGTGCACGCTTTGGGTACGTGCTGCGCTTTCCATCCGCCTTTGAACTGAACCCCTGGAATTTGCTTTCGCTGAATCCCGGCCTGCTGGATCCGTGGATGGGAGTAACTGCCGCAGCTATCGCTGCCACCGTTTTTTCACAACGCAAAGGCCTTGCCTTAACACTGGTATTGGATATTCTCACGCCGCTGCTGGCAGTCATAAGCGTGAGCTGGTTTCTAAGTCTCCTGGCATCAGGGTATGGTTACGGCTTGCCGACGGAATTACCCTGGGCGATTGATTTGTTCGGCGCAGCGCGCCATCCAACGCAAATCTATGACACGCTGGCGGCCGGCCTCATTCTGGCAATTCTTTGGTGGCAGCGCGGTAGCTTTACTTTGGGGAAAGGCCGGCTCTTTTTCACTTTCCTGGCTTTAACCTCGGCTTCGAGGATTTTCCTTGAGGCGTTTCACGCTACCGGCCCCTCGGTGCTCGAAGGTTGGCGGGTCAACCAGATCCTGGCCTGGCTGGTGCTTGCCCTCAGTTTGTGGACCCTGCGTAATCCAAAAGAATCTAAAAGTCGTTGACTCCTCCTGGGGATGGCACGTAAATCCTGGTTTCTGCGGTCCGGGTTTTCGCAAATCATTTACCCAGCTATCGTTATCCCGGTCGGTCATTTTAGCTTCAATCTTCTCAAGGTGAGGTGGCTAAGCGATGACTGATTTTGGCTGGCCACCAGTACCATAACTTCGTCGAAACACCGAGCGAGCTGTTCGAGGTTTTTGCGGGAACATAGCGATTATAGCTTTAGGGTTACTAACCGGGGTCTCGCAAGGGTAAGAATGGAGCGTCCGCTTGTGTCTGAAATTTTAACTACATCCCCTAAATTGGAAAGGATAAGACCATGGAAGAAATGAAGCACGAATCACTGGAAGAGCATATCCGAGGGCATGTCAACTACCCGGCTTCCAGGGATCAAATTCTAACCTCCTGCCTGGCTGAGGGATTTAGCAAAGAAGAAGCCGAGATGGCCAATTCCCACCTTCAAGATAAGACCTACAATTCAGCCGAGGAAGTCATGGAAGCCCTGCACCACATGCACAAACACTAAAACGACTTTTCACAAAAACAAGGGAGAAAATAAGTTCTCCCTTGTTTTTGTTTAATAAATACGCTTGCTATACCACCACATTCATCAGCTTACCCTTTGCCACGACAACCTGCTTGGGTTGCTTGCCATTCTGTCACTTGACGTTGCGTTGCACTATTAAGCGCTAAAGTCGGTTTGCTCGGTCGGTATCCTCATGCTCCCCATCAAATTCCTCCATAAACTTGTTTACCACTATAGGGTCAAAATGCTTGCCGCTTTGTTCGCGGATGTACTTCAATGCTTTTTCCTTTGGCCAGGCTTTGCGATAAGGGCGGTCTGACGTTAAGGCGTCGTACACGTCCACCACAGCAAAGATGCGCGCCACAAGCGGGATTTGGGTCCCCTTGAGACCGCGTGGATATCCCGTACCGTCCCATTTTTCGTGGTGGCTGTAGGGGATGACCAGCGCCGGTCTTAAGTAATCGATCGACGACAGCATGTCATAAGCCAACTGGGGGTGCTGGCGCACAGCCTGCATCTCTTTCTGGGTTAATTTCCCCCGCTTGCGCAGAATCTTATCTGCCACCCCGATCTTGCCGATGTCGTGCAGCAAAGCGCCGCGCTTGATATGTCGCAATTCTTCTCCCCCCACACCCAACGCCCGGGCCAGCCGTTCGGTTAGCTGGGTGACGCGACGCGTATGGCCTTGCGTATCCTCGTCGCGCAGCTCCAGGGCATGCGACCAGCCTTCGATCGTGGCGTCGTAAGCCAACAGAAGATCAGCCCGGCTCGTTTCCAGTTCCACTGTGCGGACTCGCACTTGGCCTTGCAGTTTGTCCCACCGGTTGGTGAGGTAAAAAGCAAAACTGGTCACCAGGGCGCTGATGAGCAACCCCAAAGACAAAGTGGTATCTCTCAAAGTAAGAGGATAAAAAGAAAGAAAGGTATCATCAGCCTGCACCGCGAGGGCATACGCTCTGCTGAATGCAAATATAGGGAAAACTGCTTGCAACTCCTGATCCCCCGTGTTGGAAAACTCTGCGGAGCCTTGTTCACTGCTCGTCTGACTGGGACTGAGTGATGAAGACGCCAGGTATATTGGCTCCTGGTCGCTCTCGAGCTGGTACAGCTCGCCCAGGGAGGAAGAGGCGCCTACAGCATTGAAAGTCAACACAGAGTGAAGAATTGGATCCAGCTGAATATAGACCACGGCAATCCCCTGCAAGATCTTTTCTTTCTCGCGAAAAACAGGCGTGAATACCGCAAGGTTGCTCCCATTCGATTGGTCACCCGTGAACAGGATCGGCTCGGTAGCAGTGGGCAAACCGTTTTCAACAGCTTCTTCCAAAGCCGTGCGGAGTACTGTTTCAGAACCCAAGTCAAAGCCTAACTCTTCCTTATTTTCTTCTACCGGTTCCAGGTACCACACAGGGAAGTAGAGCTCGCGTTGCGAGACCCTGCTTTTACGCCCGTTCTTGAGTTCCCAAATGTAATAGTCACCCAATCCCTCCTGCTGGGCCAGGACCTCCCATTCGGTTTTTTGAGCAAAGGGAATGGATGGCGCCCAGGCCATGGCCTGAATAGCAGACTGCTTTAGAAGAGGAGCACTAAACTCGTCAAATTCCTGGCGGGTCACAAATTCAGACGCTTTAAACAGGCGAGACAGGGGTTCAAGCCGATGATCCTGGATGTTTAAGAAGGCATTCAAGACCAATCGGGCTCGGCTTTCCGCCAATTGCTGGAAAACTTCCTTGCGCGCCTGGCGTTCCGACCGGTCTATGATTTGCGCGAGCAAAACCGTAATCACCAGCCCGAAAATTCCAATAAGCAGGGCATCCATATAGCGAAGCCTGGCCCGCGGCTCAGTTGGCAGTTGGTCACGCCACCACATGAGCAAAACGCCCACTACCACCAGCGTAGCCAGGATAAATATGGGCAGGAAAGCATCCAAGCGCGCCTGGTTTAAGTGGGAGTCCCAATCATCCGTCTCCAGGTCAATACCCACCACCATTAGCACTTCGCCGCTCTGCACATCTCTCACGGGGGCCAGTGCGCTGACAAAGCTCCCATATTCGTCAGTATTCGGTCCTTCCACAATCGGCTCGCCGGTTGTGAAGATTAGGAGATCCGCTTCGGTGAATTCCTGATAGGCCGTCCCGGGTGGCGATGCCTGTGGATCATCCTCTGCATAGGATTCGGGCCCAAAACGTAACTCCCCAGCTCTCCGGGCAAGTGTATAGATTCCTCTATACCCCGCCACGGCTTCGTAAGCTATCATCTGCTGCCGGAGGATCTGAAATTCGGCTTTCGTTGAGTCGGCGGCTGTAAAGGTCAGGGATTTGACCAGTTCTGGATCGATGGTGCGCGCAATAGCCACGATCTGGTGCAGCATTTCTTGGCGCAATTCACTATCGGCAACGCGGACATTATTCTCTATCCCCCAGAAACCGCCGGCAATTACCCCCAGGATAACTAAGACAAAAAAAGCTATCCATAAACGACTTTTGAGACCGAGCTTTGACATGCCAGGCATCACTCCCGCTTTTTGAACCATCAAGCATCAATCCCCGATGGGCATAGTGTGCTAAATATAGTCTCAAAGCACAGCTCTGGCAAGTTTCATAAGCTAAAACAATACAACCCGGCAACCTGCCTCTTGGCTTCCTCATTCTTAGAAGAAAACTCTAGAGAACGATATTGACCAGCTTGCCCTTGACCACAATGACCTGCCTGGGCTGCTTGCCGCCCAGTTGCTTGCGCACGGCTTCGCTGGCCAGGGCGCGTTCCTTTGTTTCGGCCTCACTGAGGCCGGCGGGAACGCTGATACGGTCACGCAGTTTGCCGTTGACCTGCACCACCAGGGTTATTTCGTCCTCCCGCGCGGCCTCCTCGTCGGCTTGCGGCCAGGGCTGCAGGTGCACAGAGTAGGGCTTAGCGGAGCGGGCCCATAGTTCTTCGGCGATGTGCGGGGTGATGGGGGCCATCAGTCGCAGCAACACATCCTGCGCCTCGCTCCAGGCCGGGCCGCTGGCCGCGCCAGCGTCTTTAACCTCCTGCATGGTGTTGGTCAGTTCCATCAGCGCCGAGACGATGGTGTTGAACTCGAACGCCTCTATATCCCGCGATACGCTCTTGATCGTCTGATGCACTTTACGGCGCAAAGCGCGCTCCACCCTTTCGTCTTGTTTCCCTCCCCCTTTACCCTTTTCAGCAAACAAGCCCCACACGCGGAATAGCCAGCGCACCACCCCCTGGATGTTCCCGTCGCTCCACGGTCCGCCTTCGGACCAACGGTAACCGAACATCAGGTAGGCGCGCACTGTGTCCGCGCCGTAGGCGTGCACTAGCTGGTCGGGGTCCACCACGTTGCCGCGCGATTTGCTCATGCGCTGGTGATCGGCCGCCAGAATCTGGCCCTGGTTGCGCAGTTTCAGGAACGGCTCGTGGCCTTCCACGATGCCCAGGTCGCGCAGCGCCTTGTGGAAGAAACGCACATACAGCAAATGCATCACAGCATGCTCGGCCCCACCGGTATACACATCCACAGGCATCCAGTAGTCGTATTCCTTGGGATCGAAGGGCGCCTTATCGTAATGCGGGCTCAGGTAGCGCAGGAAATACCACGAGGAGCACATGAATGTGTCCATCGTGTCCGTATCGCGTTCGGCGGGCTCGTTGCAATTGGGGCAGGTCGTCTGCTTCCAGGTGGGATGCAATTTCAGCGGGCTCTCGCCGGTAGGTTTCCATTAGATGTCATCGGGCAGCAGCACCGGCAGCTGTTCTTCCGGCACCGGCTGCACGCCGCAGGTCTTGCAATAAACCATAGGGATGGGCGCGCCCCAATAGCGCTGCCGTGAGATCAGCCAGTCGCGGATGCGGTAGCCCACCGCGCCTTTGCCCAGTTGGTTCTTCTCCAGATACTGGATGGTTTTCGCCACTGCCTCGTCCGCATTGGTGCCGGTCAGCGAACCGCTGTTGACCATTACACCGTAGTGCGCCGCGGCGGCACCCATCGTGGCGCCATCCAGCGGTTCGCTGTCCGCCGGCTGGATAACGGGGCGCACTTCCAAGCCAAACTGGCGGGCAAACGCAAAGTCGCGTTCGTCGTGAGCGGGCACTCCCATGATGGCGCCGGTACCGTAGGTCATCAGCACATAGTCAGCCACCCAGATGGGTACGCGTTCTCCGTTAACCGGGTTGATGGCGTAGCCGCCGGTGAACACACCGCTCTTCTCACCGTCGGTGGACTCGCGTTCGATGTCGGTGCGGCGGGTGGCCTCGGCCACGTAAGCCTCAATGGCGGCCTGGTGCTCTTTGGTGGTCACCTGGCTCACCAGGGGATTCTCCGGGGCCAGCACCATGAAGGTGGCGCCCCACAGCGTGTCGGGCCGCGTGGTGAAAATGGTGAATTCCGCGCCCCCCTCAGTTTTGAAAGTGACATTAGCGCCCTCGGAGCGGCCGATCCAATTGGCCTGTAGCGTGCGGATCTGCGCGGGCCAGTCAATCCCTTCGAAACCCAGCAGCTCGTCGGCGTATTTGGTGATGCGCAAGAACCACTGCTCCAGGTTCTTCTTGATCACCGGGGTGCCGCAGCGCTCGCAGACGCGTTTTTCACCGACGACCTGCTCGCGGGCCAGGGTGGTGTTGTCCTTGGGGCACCAATCCACTGCGGCCATTTTGCGGTAGGCCAGGTCCGCCTTGTAAAGCCGCTGGAAAAACCATTGCGTCCAACGGTAATACTGCGGGTCAGAGGAGACTGCTTCCCGCCGCCAGTCGAACATGGCGCCCATGCTGCGCAGCTGCTTGCGCATGTTGGCGATATTGGCATAAGTCCATTCTTTAGGATGGATGTTGCGTTTGATGGCCGCGTTTTCCGCCGGCAGGCCGAAGGCATCGAAGCCCATGGGGAACAGCACGTTGTAACCTTTCATACGCATATAGCGGGCGTGCGCGTCGGAGGGCGTCATGGCGTACCAGTGGCCGATATGCAGATCACCGGAGGGATAAGGCAGCATAGTGAGCGCGTAATACTTGGGCTGCTTTGGGTTGATATCCGCATGATATAGCCCGTCCGCTTCCCATTTCTGCTGCCATTTTGTTTCGATGTCTGCCGGCGTATACTTTTCTGACATTGCTCTCCTTATTTTTTCCCAAGTCCGACGTCCCGGGTCAACTTGACGTGGGACATTGGACGTTGGACATTAAACAAAAACCTCCGTCCTCATCGGGACGAAGGTTCACCCTCCGCGGTACCACCCGCATTGTTAGCCAAAACCCGGCTAACCAGCTTGTTTGGCGCTAACGGGCGCCCCCGCCGCATCCTACTCGTCTTCAGATACGGTGCTTGCTCTTGCGAGCGACGGGCGAGTTCGGCTTCGGGGTGCTGCGCCCACTGGAATTTCACCACTCCTTCCAGCTCTCTAGCAGCCAGCCTACTACTCCCATCAACGCGTGACTAACCTAATAGTCACTATTCACTTTTACCCTGTGGACCCAGAGGGATTCGAACCCTCGACCTCCTCAATGCCATTGAGGCGCGCTCCCAGCTGCGCCATGGGCCCTGGCCGAGCCCAAGGGGGTGCGAAGCACCGCCTTGGTGAGGACGTTGCGAGGCGGCCTTTAAGCCTCCGTAGCAACCTCCTGCTTTTTCTACTCTTGTTGCGAGGCGGCATTTTGGCCGCCGTAGCAACCCCTACGCACCGCAAAAGCCGCCGTGCTTTTGGAGTGTGCTAGTCAGCTACGCTGACTGACGCAACTCCAAGTTCTGTTGCAGAATCTTCGCCCTACGCACGGCAAAAGCCGCCGTGCTTTTGGAGTGTGCTAGCCAGCTACGCTGACTGAGGCAACTCCAGCCTGTATTTTGGGTGGAAACAATCGCCCAGTGGACCTGGCGGGAGTCGAACCCGCGACCTCATCAGTGCGATTGATGCGCGCTCCCAACTGCGCTACAGGCCCCAGTCCCGCAGCCGAGGCGGTGCCTTTGCACCGGCTTGGCTAGGGCGTTGCGAGGCGGCTTTTGCCGCCGTGGCAATCTTTGTTAACGTCAAGGGATTTTACAGTAGCCGAAGGGGGCTGTCAAGAATCGTTATTCCCCGCAATCATTTTACTCGTGATCCAGGATCAGGACGCCGTCAGCGTTGATTGCTCCCAAAACCAAGGAATAACCGATCTCGATGTGCTCGGGCGAATGGCTGCCTGTGACTGACATAGTCCCACCGGCAAGCATAAGGTTTTCAAACGAACCGTCGACTTCGCCATCGGCAGTAAAAACGAGCGCAATGGTGCCGAAGGTTGCATCATCGACCAGTTCAAGGGTGGCGTCGCTAGCCGTGTAGGTACCCGTGAGTGTGACTGCTGGAGGATCGATGGCGCCAAAAACAAATCCGTCCAGATCCAGGATCAACTCCATGGTGCCGTCATTGTTGACGGTAACAGTCGCCATGGCGTCTCCTGTGCTGCCGAATGTCGTGTTCTGCCAGGTCCCGCTCCACTCGCCCTCGTATTGAGTTAAAACCTCATAACCGGGTGCGTTTGCCGGGGTAGCTGATTCCGTCGGCGCTGCCGTTTCCGTGGCGGTCGGCACCGGAGTAGCGGTTGGTGCCAGCGTTACCGTCGGCTCTGGCGTTGGAGCAGCGCAGGCTTGAACAAGCAAAACCATAAACATCACCATAAAGGACTTGGCCATTTTCTGTTTCATGAGTCCCTCCGCTTAATATTTAAGTAAAATATCATAATTAATACCTGGTGTCAACGATGGTATACTCCCGCCGTTATCAAGGGCGGCCAGCACAATCACATCGACAACGGAGAATTATGAGTGAAACCAAAGCCCATTTGACGCAAGAACCTGGCCCGCAAACCATGCGCACCTTCTATCTCATCTGGTTTGGCCAGCTCGTCTCCACCTTGGGCTCCGGCCTCACCGGCTTTGCTCTGGGCGTCTACATCTACCAAACCACGCAGTCAACCACCGCCTTTGCCTTGGCCATGCTGGCCTTTACCGTTCCCGGCGTGTTTTTTTCCCCCGTGGCCGGCGCCCTGGTGGACCGTTTCCCGCGCCGCTGGATGATGATCCTCAGCGATGTGGGCGCGGGTCTTACCACCCTGGCGATTTTCCTTCTACTCGTTTCGGGCAAACTGGAAGTCTGGCATATTTTCGTGACGAATTTCTTCAACGGATTATTCAACACCTTCCAGTGGCCGGCGCAATCGGCGGCTACTACCATGCTGGTGCCGCAGAGCCAGTTGGGTCGCGCCGGGGGCATGGTGCAGATCGGCGAAGGGATATCCCAATTGCTCTCGCCGGCGATCGCCGGTGTCATGTTCGTCACCTGGGGCATGGCTAGTGTCGTCTTTATCGACTTGATCACGATGTCCATCGCCGTGGGCACCCTATTGCTGATCAGCATCCCCGAACCGGTGCGAAGCCATGAGGAGCAGGAAAGCCGCAAGTCGATTTCCAAGAGCATCCGCTTCGGGTTGGATTACATCCGCGCCCGGCGCGGATTGTTCTACCTGCTGATGTATTTCGCCACGATCAACCTGCTGTTCAACATGATCGGCCCCTTGTGGACCCCTCTGTTGCTGAACCTGGGGACTCCTGACCAGGCCGGTTTTGTGGGTTCCGTCGTCGGCGTTGGCATGCTGCTTGGCACTTTTGTGATGAGCGCCTGGGGCGGACCCAAGCGACGCGTATATGGCGTATTGGGCTCCGGCATCTGGACGGGTGCCATGTTGCTTCTGCTCGGTTTCAAAGCCAGCGTTCCCCTGATCGCCATCTCAGGATTTCTGGCGATGTTCGTCTTCCCTATCATGAACGGATCCAGCCAGGCATTGTGGCAAAGTAAAACCGACCCCGACGTGCAGGGCCGCGTATTTTCCGTGCGGCGCATGCTGGCACAATTCACCGTACCGATTTGTATCCTGCTCAGCGGCCCGCTGG
>DATBWP010000007.1:0-11091 GCA_036514735.1 Anaerolineales bacterium | reverse complement strand
TCGTGGCTGCGCCAGATGGGCACACTGCCGTATTGCCCCTGGCAAGCCCTGCCCTGGCGCGCGCCGGAACAGGGGACGTGCTGGCTGGCTTGATCACCGGATTGCGCGCCCAGGGAGTGGCGGGTTTCGACGCAGCCTGTGCTGGCGTTTGGTTGCATGGGCAGGCGGGGCTGCGGGCCGCAGCCCGCTTGGGAGGTACCGCCGGCGTCCTTGCCGGGGATCTGATCTCAGAGATACCCGCGCTGATCGCCAAGTAAACAAAAAGGACTGGCAGCGCCAGTCCTTTTTGTTTAGCTCTTTTTCTTGTTGGCTGTTTCGCCGCCGTCCGCCGCGCGGCCGCCTTTGGGCGTCTTGGCTGCTTCAACGGCCGCCTCGCCGCGCAGGCGGATATCTTCCACCGCGGCTTCACCGCGATTCATCAGCTGTTCGGCGCGGCCGCGGAAATCAGCCGCCTGCTCACGCGCCATTTTGGTCAATTCATCCGCCTTGGCACGGGCTTCAGCCGCAGCCTTTTCCAGCGCATCCGCGCCCATATCGCGCAGCTCGATGCCGCGCTCGCGGATCAGCTTGCGGGTTTCCTCGCCGGATTGGGGGGCCATCAGCAAAGCTACCGCCGCGCCGATAATGCCGCCCATCAAAAAGCCCGAGACGAAAGAGCCAAAATCACCACCAGATCTATCAGACATATTCACTCTCCTTTTTCCTTTTGTTATATGCTCAGTTATATCCTATTTGCGGCCCCAAAACTTAAGCAGTTCCAGGGCCCGCCGAAAACCAGCAACGCCGGCGCTAACCTTAACGATCGGAGCCACCAATTTATCACTCAGGAAACGGCTGGTGCCGCGCATCGTATCGGCCGTCTCCCGGGCAGATTCCAGCATCGGGCGCACTTCATTGTTGAGCAGATTGATCAGGCGCGCCAGTTGAACCATTAACAGGATCAGCGCCAGCCCAACCACCAGGAACACGAACGCTACCAGGATGATGAAAACATCTCTCAAGCTTTCCGTGGGCGCCCCGGGTTGCAACAGAAAATAGATGGCTGCCCCCAGGCCAAACAGCAAAAACAATCCCAGGATGATGAGTCCAATCCGCATCCCGCGTGGACTGGCTGGTGTGTTTCCCTCGAGGTGTTCTTTTTCTGACCCTTTGTTTACCTTGGAGGATGATTATACCTAAGGGGTAGCCCGGCTTTGATTTCGCCTCTTAAGCAGGTGGTTCTGACTTCTGTTATTCGCCCTGCCACGCCTCGATCTGGTCTTGCATCTGCTGCAGGCTGGCGTTGTTGCCAGAAAACGTGCGCATCTGGCCAGGTGCTGCTTCCAACCTCAAGCAAACCGCGTCCAGGCAATAACGGTATTCAAGCGGGGTGGCAAAATTGGTGGGGCTGTACAGTTTATACGCCCAATGCCCTTCACCCAGCGGCCACATGGGCAGCGGCGTCCCCCAGTCCCCTAGCTTGAACTGGATATAGGCCAGCAGGTCATCCGCCGGAGCGGTGAGTTCGAACCAGATCGGCGCACTGGACCCGGCCGTCCAGGACACAACCTGGTCCTCGATCTCGAGGGTTGTCGTGCCCGGCGGGATGACCAATTGCCGTACGGCGAAATCTCCATCCGCCAGGTGTTCGGCGTTCCACAAGCCGTCACCCAGAGAGTATTTGTAGCGGATGTCCACCCCGCTGGGTAGCTGCAGGGTCACCGAATAGCGCCCATCCGGCTGCAGGGTTAGCAGCGGCCGTGAGGCCAGCGTTGTGGTGTTGCCGATCAAGAACACCGGCGTGCTGGAAGTATGTTCTTTTGGGGGGGTCAGCCAAAAGGTGATTGCCGCGTTAAGCGTCGGGCTCAATTGGATGTTAGCCGGCGTCTCGCTTCCAGCCGCCACCAGGGCGCCTTGTTGAAAGGGCAGGTGGCTCCCGGAGGGAGAATAGACCAGGATGTTATGCAAACCCTGTGGCAGGCCCGCCAGCAGGAAACGTCCTTCGCGGTCTGTCTGCGTAAGCAAACCGGCTCCCACCACATTGAGGCCGGGGATGGGTTGCCCGCTGTTTACTTCTGTAACAATCCCGCTCACCTGGCCGGTGGCTTGTTCCAAAGGCAGGTCCGCCCAGGCAGCCACCATGTCGTAGGCTACGTGGCCGGGGCCGTCCACTAAGTAGGCTCGGTAACTGATCGCGCTGCCGCTCGCGCTGACTTCGTCCACGCTGCCAGCAGTCGTTTGGCGCGTGTATCTGTATTTCACCAGGCTGCCCGGCGGCACCGAAAGGGTCATGGACGCGCTATGCTCGCCGCTGGGAGTCAGCGGCAGGTCTTGGCGGTTGAATTCCAAGCCGGTCACTTCATCCAACAATGTAAAGTAAACTACGTCGCCTGGCAGCGTGGATTCGGGCAGCAGGGCATTGAAGGTCACCTCGACGCTGGCAGGCAGCTCAAACGAGGTGATCTCGGCTCCTTGCGCGCCGGAACAGCCCGCCAAAAATGTACTCAATAAGAGGACGCTGGCAAATTTCTTCACTTGGACCCCAATCTTGAATGTCTGCGCTGACCCAGGGCTGCGGTGGCCGTGCTGAGGAAATATAACAACGTGAGCGGTACCCAAACCAGCATCATGTTGATCGGGTCCACCGTGGGGGTGATGGCGGCAGCCAAAACCGCCATGGCCACCACCGCGATGCGCCAATTTTGCCCCAACCAGCGCGCCGGCAGCAAGCCCATAGCCGCTAGCACATACGAAACCAGCGGGAATTCAAATGCAAGTCCCACCCAAAACATGAGCCCGGTGGCGAACCCCACATAGGAGGATGGCCGCACTGCGGTGGGGATGTCCATGAAGTTCAACAGGAAAGTAACCGCAGGCGGAAGCAGGTAGTAATAGGTGAATAGCATTCCTGATACGAACAATATCAAGATCAGGGGGATAGCCCATAAGCCGATCAGCCTGGCGCGCCGCGAGAGCCCGGGCGCCACGAAGAGCAATAGTTCCAGCGCAATATAGGGCAGGGTGATCGCGAAACTGGCCAGCAAGGTCACCCGCATCACCACGCCGATGGGCTCGGTCACGTCCACTGCGCGCAGCGCTTGCAGGCCGCCGATCGGCGCCGCCAGCCAGTCCAGCAAGGTTCCGGAGAACTCGAACATCACCACAGCCACCAGGATCAACCCCAGCGTGGCGCGCAGCAGATGGCCGCGCAGCGCGGCCAGGTGTTGCAGCACTTCGCTGGGGTGGGCGAAGGCCTTTTGCACCGTTTCACCCAATGGCGAATCCTCAGGCTCTTCCGTGAAGAAGCGAATGGGCCCGCTGAACAGCCTGCGCAACAAGCGCCCAAGGAAATGAAAGGGCGCCGTCAGCATGAACCAGATTTTTTTGAGCAGCGTGCGCACTAGCTCCTCTCACTCGTTGGTTTGTTTTCGGGTTCCCCGTCTTCTTCCTGGGTTTTGCCTTTTTGTGATAGCGGATCCGGGGTACGTGTCCAGGCGGTTAGCTGGCCGTCGAGGTCTTCCAGGGCCGTCTTTTGCTCTTTGAGGGTCTTATTGAGTTCGTTGCGCGCTTCTTTGAGCTCATCGATGCCGGCTTCGCGTGCCAGCGTCTCTGGCAGTTCGCGTAGTTGCTTCCCGGCGTCCTGCACCGTCCGCCAGGTGTCCGATTGGCGCAGCTTGCGCAGGGCGCGCCCGAGGGTCGCCCCGATCTTCACCAGGTCCTGCGGGCCCATCACCAGGAAGATGATGAGCAGGATGGCGACCAGTTCGGTGAGGCCGATGCCCAGGAAATCCATTAGTTACTTCTGTTCGTCGCTGGTGGCGATGTGCGGCGCCAGCGCCCGGCTGATTTCCTGGCGCCGGTCCGCCAGGCTGCCCAACACGCCGTTCACAAAGCGCGAGGAGCTGTCGGATCCGTAGCGTTTGGCCAGCTCCACGGCTTCGTTGATCGCCACCTTGACCGGGGTCTCGCCGTTCACTGCGAATTCCCATACTGCCATGCGGATCAGGTTGCGGTCGATCACCGAGACTTGCTCGATGGGCCACTCCGGGGCGTGCTCGGCAATGTAAGTGTCCAGCGCTTTGCGCAGGGGCAGCACGCCGCGCACGATGCGGCTGGCGAACTCGGCCAACTCCGCGTCCAGTTCGCGTTCTTTAAGCCGCTGTTCCAGGACTGTTTCGATGGGATGCTCGGTCAGGTCGATTTCGTAAAGCGCCTGGAGCGCCAGGCTGCGCGCCCGGGTGCGCGGTTTCATCTTTAGCCGGCCGGGGGATAAAAAATATCGTCGATATGGATATTAATGCGCCCGGCGATCATCCCCAGCATTTCGGAGATGGCGCGGGCCACCGCGCTTTGCACTTCGCGGCTCACCTGGCGCAGGTTGACGTCGTGATCTAAGACCAGATAGAGGTCGAGGTCCACAATGCCATCGTGGAGCTGCAGCTGCACGCCGCCTTCTGCGCCGCGGCCATGGCGGCGCGGGCTGGTGTCGTGTACGCCCGCCACTTGCAGGGCCGTCAGCCGTGCAATGGAATGCAAGACTTCGGGGGAAACGATGGTGGTGTCTGGATTGCGCATTTTAGGTTGTCAACGTTCAGTTTTTGCTTCATTTTTTCCGGGGCTTCAAAGCGGAACCCCATACAAACGCACTTGCTTAAAACATGGCCATGCCGCCATCCACGGCCAACACTTGGCCGGTGATGTAAGCCGCTTCCTCCGAGGCCAGGAAAGCCACCGCGTAGGCGATTTCCTCCGGGGCGCCTTTGCGGCCCAGCGGGATCATCTTGACGAAGGCATCCCGCATCTCTGCCGGTACCCCCGCCCAGATCTCGGTGTCCACGTAGCCGGCGGCGATGGCGTTCACCGTGATGTTGCGGCCGGCTACCTCACGCGCCAGCGCTTTGGTGAAGCCGATCAAGCCGGCCTTGGAGGCTGAATAGTTGGTTTGCCCGGCATTGCCAATTTGGCCGGAAACGGAGGTGATGTTGATGATGCGGCCGCTGCGGGTTTTCATCATGTGCCGCACGGCGGCTTTGGCGCAGTTGAAGCTTCCCTTGAGGTTGGTGTCGATCACCGCATCCCACGCTTCTTCAGACATCATCATGATGAGCATGTCGCGGGTGATGCCGGCGTTGTTGACCAGGATATCCAGCCCCCCGAATTTTTCAATGGCTGCTTTGATCAGCGCCTGGGCATCGGCCACTTTGGCCACGTCGCCCGGCAAGGCAGCTGCCTTGCCGCCGGCATTGACGATCTTGAGCACCACTTCTTCGGCAGCCACGCCGTTGGTGTTGTAGTTCACCAAGACGCTGGCGCCGCGAGCGGCCAGTTCGATGGCGATGGCGCGGCCGATGCCGCGCGAGCCGCCGGTTACGATGGCGGTTTTATTGGCGAGTGGGGCGAGGGTGGCAGGCATAGTAAGGTTCTGCGGGATTATACCAATGTCACTAGATTGTCATTGTGAGCGAAACGAAGCCATCTGCTCCATTGTTTGAAAGAATTCCTCGTCTCCCCTAATGGCCACCTCTCAAAGACGACTACCTACTGCCTACCGTCAACTGAATTTCTCAAAATCCTCGGGTTCGCCCAGCGCGATGCCCACCGCCTCGGTGTCGATGCGCTTGAGCAGCCCGCTGAGCACGTTGCCGCTACCCAGCTCGAGGAAGGTGGTGACGCCGGCCTGGCGCATGGCGCGGATCGAATCCGTCCAGCGCACGCGAGAGGTGAGCTGGCCTTGCAGGTCTGCGCCCAGGTCCACTTCGTCGGTGATCGGTTTGGCGTCCACATTGCCCACCAAGGGGATTTTGGCATCCTTGATCGGCGCCAGGACTACCGCATGGAAGAATTCTTCTTGCGCGCTGGCCATCAGCGGCGAATGCGCCGCGATGCTCACCGCCAACGGCAGCGCCCGCTTGGCGCCAGACGCCTTGGCGATCTCGATCGCCCGCTCCACGGCGGCCTTATGCCCGGAGATGACCACCTGGCCGGGGCAATTGTCGTTGGCCACCTGCACCACCTCGTCCCCGCTGCTGGCTTGCGCGCAGGCCGCGTCCAGGGTGGCGATGTCCAGTCCCATGATGGCGGCCATGCCCCCCGGGTTCTGCTGGCCGGCGCGCTTCATCAGCTCGCCGCGTTTCCGCACTAGCCTCAGCGCCGAGGGGTAAGCCAGCGCTTCGGCCGCCACCAGAGCGCTTAGCTCGCCCATGCTGTGGCCGGCCACGAAGGCAGGCTTAAAGCCCGGGTTCAGTTTCTGGAACACGCGCAGCGCCGCCACTGAATGCACCATCAGGGCCGGCTGGGTGTTGACCGTGTCGTTAAGTTCTGTTTCCGGGCCCTCCCAACACAGCTTGGAGATGGCAAATCCGAGCGTTTCGTCACCCTCTTCAAAAACGGCGCGCGCCTCGAGGTAAACAGCCGCCAGAGCTTTGCCCATGCCCACTTTTTGAGAGCCCTGGCCGGGGAAGAGGAAGGCGGTAACTGTAGGATCGGGAAAGCTCATAGAAGTATTGTAGACGAAAATGCCCCGTCCAGACTCATGGAGTTCGAGGCTTCGACCGGGTTATTCCTATGCTTATGGAGTCTAGGCTTTGCCGGATTATTCACAATCCTGGGCAAAGCCGCATTTTGCGAGATTTATCCGCGTTCATCTGCGGTTTGTAACAAAAAAGAGCCTTCATTTTACGAAGGCTGTCGGGACTTTGTGGAGTCGAGGCTTTAGCCGGGTTTTTCCATCCCGACCAAAGCCGCATTGCCAGAATTATCCGCGTTCATCTGCAATTTGTAACAAAAGAGCCCTCATTTTACGAAGGCTCTCGGTTGACGTTGGACGTGGGACGTCTTTGACGTCTTGTCGTCTATTCCTTCGCCATGTGCACCACTTCGCGGCCTTTGTAGAAGCCGCAGTTGGGGCATACGGTGTGCGGCAGGCGCATCTCGCCGCAGTTGGAACAGACCACGGTATTGCGCGCGGTCAGCGCGTCGTGCGCCCGGCGGCGGTCGCGGCGGCCTTTGGAATGCTTGCGTTTCGGAAGTGGCGTCATGCTTGTCTTACCTTTCGGTCATTATACCCAAGAAAATGCCTGCTCGGTGGGCAGGCGAATAGATTATACTAGAGGGGACGCAGGGGGTCAAGGTTTACCCAGCGGGGACTGGTAACTGTGGGCTGATAATTGAACAGGCGCATCTATTTGCCCGATTGGAGCGAGTGTATGAGCACCTATAAAGATTCCATCGAAACCCTTCGCCTGGCCGTGGAAGGCAGCCAGCATTCCACCGCCCGCTACAAAGAGAAAGTCTTCGTGCGCGAGTTGCACGAAGGCCGCGTGGCCTGGGAAGGCGACGTTTTTTCCTTTGAGCTCACCTACGACAGCAAGAAGAGCGGCGCCACCAAAGAGCAGATCGCTGATTGGCGCCTGCCCGGTCCTTCTGCCAAAGGCGTGCAGGCTGCCGAGCAACGCGGCCAGAAGCTGAGAAAGCAGTTGGAATCCTCGCACTCCCTGAAACCGGAGATCAAACGCCGGGCCAAGTTGGCCTATGCCTGGTCCACTCCCGTCAAAGGCAGCGACAAGCGCAAGATAAACGTCGTGCTCCAGGAAGGGCCGGTCAAATCACCTGCCAGCGCGGTGAAAGCGACTATTGAGAAAGATGTTCAAGAACGACAAAAGTGAGATAGCGGATTTTGAGAATTGGTGAGCTAAGAAGAAGGCTCTGATCCACCCGAGACTGCAATTTCTGTAATTAGTTGATCCTGTAAAGCCTGCGTTTTGTAAGCAGGATTCTGTAGTTATTACCTTTCGGACGTTGTACCCAGAAAATCATTAAGTAGGATTGATTTACAAAAGGCGTAGTAAGCATCATGGCATATAACTTGACACAAAACCAGAAGGATATAGCTATTTGGCTTGTTCGAAAAGTTAAGGGGGGCGAGTTGCAGGAGGAAATTGAAATAAGATGGAATGGCTACGAAGCCCACGAAGGGGAAGTCATTTTCCCATTTGAACGAAGACTTGATAACTATGTCCCAAGAATTAGCGGTGGTGTGCTTGATGCATTAGAAAAAGAAGAATTTATATCAAGCCAGAAATATTTCACTCCCGCGACCAAAGGTGGAGCAAAGGCCGGCGGACCCTATATGTATTCAATTCCCAAGCATGAAAATAAGAGGGTAATCATCCTTAGGGGAAAAATATATGAGGCAGTTGATTCAGAATTTGGCGAAAAAACATATGCGTCGTCTAAAGGACTTGTCTTTATCAATTATAGAAGAGCTGATTCTGAAGGATATGCGGGTCGAATTTACGATCATCTTGCAGGTAAGTACGGCCGCGAATCCATCTACATGGATGTCGATAATATTCCAAAGGGAGTAGATTTTGATAGGGAGTTAGATCCCGCCCTTAATTCATGCATTTCTTTTATTTCTGTAATTGGCCAAAACTGGTTGTGGGTAAAAGACGAAAAAGGAAATCGCAGATTAGATGTTCCCGAAGACTTGGTAAGGCGAGAAATCCATCGAGCACTAGAGCGCGAGATTAGATTTTTCCCTCTTTTAGTTGGAGGGGCGCAAATGCCGAAAAAAGAGGATCTCCCGACCGAAATACAACAGATGGTAAAGAAGAATGCGATTGTAATAAGACACGATTCGTGGGGATCGGATATTTACAAACTGACATTTGAATTAGATTCAATATTGAGCGTTAGGAACAAAATTGAAAATGCTTTGGAACTCCGTATTTTTAATGCTAGCACTGAACCTGGCCAAGAACTATGCATAATAGAAACGAATGATAGCAATCATGTTTTTGGATTGGAGTTGCGAAGCCTTCACGATAACATAGTGACGGGGATAATCATCGATTTGCAAATTTCTTGGGAGGGAAACACTACTGAGGATTCTCGCGTATTTGAGACACCCCCAGACCATTTGGGTTATGGTTGGGTAACTCAGAATGGTGGTCTTCGAATGCATGCTCCCGCTCATTTAAGCCTTAATGAGCCTGATAATGTCGTAGCGTTTAATCACTCAATAAAGTGGGACAATTTCCGCCTTCGTGTATCCAAGCCTCAGCGTCTTAAGGGCCAATTTCAATTAAACTACATCGTTACTTCGATTTCTCCTTATACTGTTACAAAGGGGGCATTAATAATCAAAATGAACGAATAGAATTTATACGAAACGAATGAAAATTAGTATTATCCTATTCTTAATAAGAATCAACCACCAAACTCAGTCCCGCGCCTACCACAGCAGTGATCACTGCCGCCGTCCAGAAGCTGGTCATCTGGATCGAGAACATCATCAGCATAAACCAGGCGAAGGCGAAGTTGTAGTCGTAGATCACGAATCCAAAGAAGTAGAACAAGCCGTAAAAGACCAGCCCTCCCAGCAAAAAGAACACGAGGTCTAGCGCCTTGCCGCCAAGGTTGCCACGTCGGGCTCCCTTCGGTTGCCCTTCTCGCAATAAACCTTTGCGCCCGGCGATTAGCAGCCAGAAGAAGGTGGGCGCCAGGAATAATAGCGAGAACGGACTGATGATGAGCACATACACGGCGCCCAGCCCGATGACCAGGAACGCCAGGCTCTTGCGCTGGGGGAGCGTGGGAGAACTGGCCGGGAGATTGCCACGTCGCGCCTTCGGCGCTCCTCGCAATGACATGCTGTAGCGGGCTGCCAGCCAGCGGCCCAGCCACAGGAACAGCGCCAGCCCTGCCAGGAACAGGAGCACAGCTTCCCAGCGCGGGTTGTAAATAAGCGGGTCCTTGGACGTTGCCGGGTAGGTATCGTACTGGTCCATAATGCCCACCGCCACAAAGCCATAGGTCAGCACGATGGAGGCCAGCAGCGGCAGCCACAGGCTCAGCAGGTGCGGCAGGCTCGCCCGCCACCCCGCCATCCTTTCTTTCCACGCAACGCGCAAACTGTAAAACGAAGCCACAAAGAACAGCGCCACAAACGCCATAAATATTGCCCATAGCGGCAGCCCATTCAATATTTGGTCGCTAGCCTCAAAATATAGGTAGGGGCCGAACTCGCGCGGAAATTCGTCCATGCTCAGCAGTTGGCGCACAAAGGCTTCAACTACTAAGCCAGCCTGACCCAGGGTCTCCGCAGACTGGTGCTCCATGGTGTCGTCGGGGTCGTGCCACAGTTGGTAATGCAGGTCACCAAATTCGGCCGGCACGTGCCCGGTGAAGCCGACCGCCGGGATGCCGGCGGCGATCATCGGCCCCTGGTCCATGAAGGAGATCGGGCCGGCCTGGTCCAACATCTGGTCCAGCGGGGCGCGCAAATGTACCTTCCACAGGCCGCCCACCTCTGCTGCCGCTTGCGCTGCCAGCGGCGCCCAGATCGGCCCATAGTTGCGATACTGGCCGATCAACTCGATGCTCATCGCGTCGTAATACTCGCGGCCCAGGTTATCCAGCGACATGCCCACCAGGATGTCCTTCGTGTTTGGATGGGTTTGCACGTAGTGGTAGGTGCCCAGCATGCCGTATTCTTCGGCATCCGTGGCCACGAAGGTCAGTGTGTAGGGCGGGGTGCCTTCGCTGGCGAAGATCTCCGCCAGTTGCAACAAGATGGCAATGCCGGACCCGTCGTTGTCAGCGCCTTGAACCGTGGTTGGCGCCTGGTCGAGGTGCGCAACCATTAGGATTTGTTTCGCGGAGCGGCCAGGCAGTGTGCAAACCACGTTGCTTAGGCCAACCGGAACGCTGTAATTGATCACGCTCCATTCCTGCATCGCGCAGCTCAGGCCCAGCGCCTTGAATTGCGTGAATAACCAATCGGCCGCCAACCGATTGGGGATCATCCCGCTATGCCGGTAAGGGAAGTTGGTGACGAATTCGGACTCGGTGGCGAACGCCTGCTCCCCGGAGAAGCGCAACGCGGCCGGGTCGTATCTGGCTTCGGGCTGCGGGACAGAACTGCAGGCTGCCAGCAAGCCGAGGCTCAGCATTACTGCCAAATGATTACGGTTTCTGCGCATAACCACTCCCTCTCGCCTAGCAACTTGATACTTAACCTCTGTCCAGGCTCTGGTCCTCCCAGCTGGCTGCGTCTTCCAGGGATTCTAAATGCGTGAAGACGGTCACATTTTCGAACGCCGCCCTGAT
>DATBWP010000006.1:0-9770 GCA_036514735.1 Anaerolineales bacterium | reverse complement strand
ATCGAGGAAATTGAAACCGAATTGGCTAACCTTAGCGGTGTGCCCATAACCAAGGGTTCAATCGAAGAACCGCTGATCCCTTGTGGTGACAATCTGGGTATCCGCGAAATGGTCGAGATCCAGACCTCTTTCTCGCCCTACGATCCCGTGCAGATCAAGTGCAACGTTTCCCGCGATTTGGCCCTGGCGGTTAAAGAAAAATCGGTGGATTGGCCTGGTGTAGATGTGCAGGTGGAACCCATCCGCGATTACCCCACAGGCGACCTGACGGCCACAGTAATAGGCTACTTGGGACCGATCCCCGCTGTGCAGGAGGCTGAATTGCGCGCTGAGGGATTCGTGCCAAATCGTGACAAGGTGGGTTATGGAGGCATCGAATTATATTTCGATGAACTGCTGCGCGGCGTGCCCGGCCAGCGTGTGGTTGAAGTGGACGTGGGGGGCCAAATCCTGCGCGATATCGACCCGCCAATAGACCCTCAACCCGGTCAAAATCTGGTACTCACCATTGACACGCGCCTGCAGCAGGCTGCCGACACCATCCTTCAGGAAAATATCGCTGCATGGAATACCTTTTCCGGGAGAATTGAGATGACCAGTGGAGTGGTGATCGCCATGGACCCACGCACCGGGGAGATCCTTGCCATGGTCTCCTGGCCTACTTACGAAAATAATCGCTTTGCCCGGTTTATCCCGGCTTATTACTATGAACAACTGGTCGCGGACGCCACCTACCCATTGGTTAACAATGCCGTGGGAGCTGAGATCCCGGTCGGGTCAGTATTCAAGCTGGTTACCGCAGTGGGAATATTAAACGAGGGCGTGGTGACGCCTGAACAGGTCATCCAAACCCCCGGGCAAATCACAGTGACCGAGCGATTCTTTGAAGGGGAAACCGGGCGGTCTCGCGACTTCGTGGACTGGAATGAAAACGGCTTTGGACAGCTGAATTTCGTAGGCGGGTTAGCCAACTCCAGCAACGTGTACTTCTATAAAGTCGGCGGCGGCTTTCAGGAAGAGGTTCCTGAAGGCCTGGGCATCTGCCGCCTCGGAACATATGCACGCGCCCTGGGGTATGGAGAGGCCTTGGGTATCGAACAACCCTACGAGACGGATGGCCTGGTGCCTGACCCCACCTGGAAACGGCGCACACAAGGCGAAAATTGGTCCACCGGCGATACCTATATCACCAGCGTAGGCCAGGGCTTTGTATTGGCCTCTCCGCTGCAAATCCTGATGTCTGCCGCCACCATCGCTAATGATGGGGTGCAAATGCGCCCTACCTTGCTGCGCCAGATCGTGGATGGCGACGGAAACATCGTGCGCGAATTTTCTCCCGAGGTGCGCTGGGACATCACCACCGATCCCTTGATCGAAAAATATGAAAACCCCGCCGGGATCGGCGCTTGTCGTCCAACGGGTGAGCTGGTAACCGTGGAGCCTTGGGTGATCGAAACGGTGCAACAGGGCATGCGCGGCGCCGTTCAGTTTGGCACGCTGGCAGAGGAATTTGCTGACGTGACCATCGCGGTGGCCGGCAAGACCGGTACCGCAGAATATTGCGACGAAACGGCTTTCAGCAAGAACTTATGCCAATACGGCAATTGGCCCAGCCATGCCTGGACAATGGCTTACGCGCCCTATGACGACCCCGAGATCGTGGTGATTGCTTTTGTGTACAACGGCAAAGAAGGAGCTACCGTCGCTGCACCCATTGTACGCCAGGTGATCGAAGCCTACTTTAGCATCCGGGAGATCGACGCCCAGTTGGGCAACCCCTGAACGTCAGCCGCCTTTTTTCCACGGCTGACAAGCCTGGATGCTATAATTTTTTGATGCTTCCGGAAGTACAAATCAAGGGAATTCGCGAAGGTTTGCTGGTCTCCGTGGGGGAAGGCGACTGGACTGAAGCCGAGCAATCTCTGCTAGGCGAACTGAGCCGCCAAAAGGATTTTCTAAAAGGGGCCAGGTTGATCCTGGATGTGGACGAACACCACATCAACGCCGCGGCGATGGGCAGGCTGCGCGACCAAATTTCAGAGCGAGGCCTTTCGTTGTGGGCTGTGCTAAGCCAGTCTCCTCTTACGGAACGAAGCGCCCAGGCTATGGGACTGGCCACCCGTATTCACCAGGCTGAACTTGAGCCTGAAGTGGATGATCGGGAGGAAGAAGAAACGCCTCAGCCATCGCAGGAAGGCAATGCCGTTTTGCTTAGGAAGACTTTGCGATCTGGTTTTAACCTCAGCCATTCCGGACACGTAACCGTAATCGGGGATGTGAATCCCGGGGCTCAGATCATTGCCAGCGGCAACGTGGTGGTCTGGGGCCGCTTACGCGGCCTGGTGCATGCCGGCGCTGAAGGCAACGAGGGCGCCGTGGTATGTGCCATGGATTTATCGCCCACCCAATTACGGATCGCCGGGCATATCGCCATCCCGCCCCAGGACCAGGGCGAGCCGCGGCCGGAGATCGCGTACGTCAAGGATGGAAAAGTTGTTGCAGAAGAATGGAGCCCTGGCGCTTAACAAATAGCGCTTTGACAATAAGCTATGGGACGCGTAATTACGATTACATCTGGCAAAGGCGGCGTTGGGAAAACTACCGCGGCGGCTAATATTGCCGCAGCCCTGGCAGCCATGGGCAACAAGGTGGTGTGCATCGATGCTGACATTGGGCTGCGCAACCTGGATGTGGTGCTAGGTCTGGAAAACCGCATCGTTTATGACCTGGTGGATGTGGTGGAAGGTCGCTGCAAGCTGCGCCAGGCAATGATCCGCGACAAGCGCCTGGGAGAACTGTATCTGGTGCCGGCGGCGCAGACACGCGATAAAAGCGCCATCTCGCCCAAGGACATGAAACGGGTGTGCGACGAGCTTCGCCCGGATTTCGATTTCATCGTGATCGACTCGCCTGCGGGCATCGAGCGCGGCTTTAAGAACGCGATCGCTCCTGCGGATGAGATCATCATTGTGACCAACCCCGAAGTGTCCGCCGTGCGGGATGCGGACCGCATCATTGGGATAGTGGAAGCCGAACAGAAAGGCCCTGCTAAATTGGTGGTTAACCGCATCAACCAAAACCTGGTGAACCGCGGCGATATGTTGGCGGTGGCAGATGTGCTGGAATTGCTGGCGGTAGAACTGATCGGTATCGTGCCCGATGATCAGGCCGTGCTGGTGAGCACCAACCGCGGTACGCCGATCGCCCTGGATGCTAAAAGCAGGACCGGCCAGGCTTTTCGAGATATTGCCAGACGGGTCATGGGCGAGCAAGTACCCCTCTCCTCGCCTAACGGCAGCGGTGGCTTTATTACTCGATTGTCCAAACTCCTACGCGCGGGCGGAGACTAACCATGCGAACCCTTGCCAGATTGTTCAACGTCAAAGGCAGCGCCAATACGGCCAAAGAGCGCCTGCGCCTGGTGCTGATCCACGACCGCAGCACCCTGCCGCCCGGCGCCATGGAAGAATTGCGCGATGAGCTGATCGAAGTCATCTCGCGGCACGTAGATGTCGACCGCGGCGCGGTGCGCCTGGAGATCACCCAGGATGGACGCTCCCAGCGTTTGCTGGCAGACATCCCGCTGAAGCGGGTCGACCGCCGCCTGCCCGAAGAATACTAATATCCCGCCCGGTTAAGGCGGCAAAGGAATTCCGTTGAGAACTGCTATTTGGCGTCATTTTGATTTCTGGCTGCTTGGGGCGGTGGCCGTGTTGGTTACTTTTGGGCTGGCTATGATCAGCTCCACCATTGCGGGCAACGCGGAGCTTATAGAGCTTGATATTGTTGGACGCCAGATCACCTACGGATTGGTTGGCTTTGCGGTCATTGTCATCGCCGCCTCGGTGGACTATCGCCTGTGGGTCTCGATTAGCCGGGTGCTGTATGTGATTTTGGCGCTCCTGCTCTTCATTATCTTCGTGGTCGGGGAAGCCAGCTTTGGAGCTGCTCGCTGGCTAAATATCGGCTTGCTGATCTTTCAGCCATCGGAACTGGCGAAAATTACCATGATCATTATCCTGGCGGATTATTTTGCGCGTAACCGGGAAGCGCCGAAAGACCTCAAGTGGATCGCGCGCAGTGTGGTGCTAACCCTTATATTGGTCGTGCTTATTTTGATCCAGCCTAACTTAAGCACCTCGATTGTGTTATTGACCGTCTGGTTTGCCTTATTATGGATCAGCGGATTGGAGCTGAAACACCTGGCCTTATTCGCCGTTGGCGGGATCTTGCTGGCCGCGCTCAGCTTCCCTTTGTTGCAACCTTATCAGCAGGAGCGCGTCCTAAATTTCTTTGCCCCTGACCCGGAAGCCGCGCTTGCCGAAAATTACAACGTGACCCAATCGCTAATCAGCATCGGTTCGGGCGGCTTGTTAGGCCAGGGTTATGGCCAAAGCACGCAGGTGCAATTACGTTTCCTCAAAGTGCGCCACAATGACTTTATATTCTCTGCCATTGCCGCCGAGTTCGGCCTGGTTGGCGCCCTGTTGGTGCTTGGCGTTATCTTCTTCGTCATCTGGCGCTGTGTGCGCGCCGCGCAGCTATCCCAAGATACGTTCGGATCGCTAATCGCTTATGGGGTGGCGGTTATCATTGCCTTGCACACTATCGTCAATGTGGGTATGAATATTTCCTTGCTGCCCGTCACCGGGCTGCCCCTGCCTTTCATCAGCGCCGGAGGTTCCTCGCTGCTCACCTTTATGTTCGGCATCGGCCTGGTGGAAAGCGTTGTGGCGCGGCACCGCGCCCTGAACTTCTCCTGAATCCTATGGCCATCAAAAATGCACGGGTGCGCTTTGCGCCCTCCCCTACTGGTCTGACCCACCTAGGCAGCGCCCGCACTGCGCTCTATAACTATCTGATCGCACAACAAAGCGATGGGGTATTCATCCTGCGCATCGAAGACACCGATCAAAAACGTTACGATCCGCAGGCGGAACAAGACCTGATCGACAGCCTAAGATGGCTGGGCGTAAAGTGGGATGAAGGACCGGATGTAGGTGGGCCGCACGCCCCCTACCATCAATCCAAGCGGATGGAGATCTACCGTAAATATGCTGAGGAATTAGTCGCAAAAGGCAAAGCCTACTACTGTTTTTGCACACCGCAGGAATTGGAACAAGTTCGTAAACAGCAACAAGCCAACAAACAGCAACCGCACTATTCGGGGCGCTGCCGCGACCTGCCAGCTGAAGACGCGCAGCAACGCGTGAAGGCCGGCGAGAGCCACGTGATCCGCTTCAAAGCGCCCAAATCAGGCTCGATCACCGTGACGGATAAGCTGCGCGGCGAGATTACCGTGGAGAACCGCAGCATAGACGACCGAGTGCTGCTCAAATCCGACGGGCATGCGGTATACCACCTGGCCGCCATGGTGGATGACCATGAGATGGGGATCACCCACGTGCTGCGCGGTGAAGAATGGCTGCCCAGCCTGCCCCTGCACGCTCATATCTATGAAGCTTTTGGCTGGGAGCAACCGATTTGGGTGCACCTGTCGGTGTTCCTCAAACCCAGTGGCAAGGGAAAGATGAGCAAGCGCGACACCGAACAGATGCGGCTCACCGGCCAATCTATTTTCATTAAAGACCTGGCCGCCATGGGCTATTTACCCGAAGGGGTGGTGAATTGGATCGCTCTGATGGGCTGGAGTTACGACGATCACACTGAATTCTTCCCCATGCAAGACCTGGTTGAAAAGTTCGATCTGGAAAAAATGAACCCTTCGCCAGCGGCTATCGATTTCAAGAAATTAGATCACTTTAATGGCTTGCATATCCGCGCCTTGAGCGAAAAAGAATTAGCCAAGCGGCTGGTGCCGTACTTCGAAACTGCAGGCTATGCGGTGGATGCCAAGCAACTGGCGCCGATTATTCCCATCATCCAAACCCGCATGACTACCCTGGATGAAGGCCCGCAACTGGCCGGCTTTTTCTTCCAAGAGGAGGTCGAGCCCTCCGTTGACATGTTGATAGGCAAGGGCCTTACCGCGACCGCATCTGCCGCCGCCTTGCGCAAGGCTTTGGGCATCCTCGAAGTGCTGCCCGAATTTAATGCGGCCAGCGCCGAGGAACCGATGCGGGCGGTGGCCGATGAGCTCGGCCTGAAAGCTGGCCAGCTGTTCGGCATGCTGCGCAATGTGGTCACCGGGCAGGAAGTTAGCCCGCCGCTATTTGAGAGTATGGAGATCGTAGGACGCGAAACAGTGATTGCGCGCCTGCAGAGGGCGATTAAAGCATTGGAGCGGCCGGGTGAAGAAACGCCCAACCGCTCCTAGAGGCAACGCGCTTTAAGACAATCCGATTATTTTTCCTGTTTCCACTTCCAAGTCGATATCGAAGAACACCGGCCGGGTGGAAAGCCCGGGCATCGTAGAGATCTCGCCGGCTAGTGGGTAGAGGAACCCGGCGCCCATGGCCGCCCGCAAGTCCCGCACCGGAATGCGGAAGCCCTTTGGTACTC
Organism: Anaerolineales bacterium; assembly: GCA_036514735.1. Classification (GTDB taxonomy): domain Bacteria; phylum Chloroflexota; class Anaerolineae; order Anaerolineales; family UBA11579; genus JAMCZK01. Next base: position 3,308 of record DATBWP010000006.1, on the reverse strand, counting down.
CCTTTAACGTTGGGTCGTGACTGATGCTTAGATGGGTCTTGGCCATGCAGATGGGCAAATTGTCATAGCCAAGCTTAGTATAGCGCTCGATCTTCTCCTCGGCCTCCGGTGAATAATCCACACCATCGGCTCCGTAAATTTTCTTGCAGATGCGTTCGATCTTCTCTTTGATGGGAAGGTCCAGCGAATAAGTAAACTGAAATTCGCCGGGTTGTTCCGCGGCTTTGACCACCTCTTCGGCCAACGCGACCGCTCCGGCCCCACCGTCTGCCCAATGGCTGGAAATGGCAGCCGCGGTGGCGCCAGCATCTACGGAAGCCTGACGCACCAGTTCAAGTTCGGCTTCCGTATCCGTCGGGAATTGGTTCACTGCCACCACCACGGGAACCCCGAAACCCACGGCGATGCCGATGTTGTGCCTGAGGTTAGCCAAACCTTTTTCTAACAGCTCCAGGTTTTCTTCTGTGTACGCTGAATCCAGCGGCTTGCCGGCCACCACTCTTGGACCACCGCCGTGCATTTTCAGCGCGCGTACTGTGGCCACCAACACGATGACATCCGGCCTTAGGCCGGAATACAGGCATTTGATGTCCGCAAACTTCTCCAGGCCGATGTCAGCGCCAAAACCGGCTTCAGTAACCACATAGTCAGCCAGCTTAAGGGCGATACGGTCGGCGATGATCGAGCTATTGCCGTGGGCGATGTTGGCAAAGGGTCCGGCATGCACGAAAACTGGAGTCCCTTCGAGAGTTTGCATTAAGTTAGGCTTAATCGCATCGCGCATTAGCACCGCCATGGCGCCAGCCACACCGAGGTCATCGGCAGTCACCGGGTCTCCGGCCTTGCTCAGGCCGATCACGATGCGCCCGAACCGTTCGCGCATGTCGGCCAGGTCGCTGGACAGAGCCAGGATTGCCATGACCTCGCTGGCAACGGTGATATCGAAGGAGGTCGGTCGGGTCAGCGCGGTGTCGTCCGCCGGTTCGGCCACCAGCATTTTGCGCAAGAAGCGATCGTTGGTATCGATCACCCGCTTCCAGGTAATTGTGCGAGGATCAATATCCAAGCGCACTAAAATACGGCGCTGCTCCTCTTCTAATACCTCAACATCATCCCCCAACCCCAGACGCTGCATGCGGCGGCGGATGGCGGGAGCCACTTTGCGAGGCGCACCTTTTTTCTTGGGGAGCAGATGGTCAAAAAGCTGCTTATCGTTTTGACGCGCCTCGTGATACATACGCGCGTCGATAGCTGCCGCCAGAAGGTTGTTGGCGGCCGTGATCGCGTGGATATCGCCAGTGAGGTGTAAATTGAACTCCTCCATGGGCACGACCTGGCTATACCCGCCGCCAGCAGCCCCGCCTTTGATGCCAAAGGTGGGACCCTGGCTGGGTTGGCGGATGCAGGCAAAACTGCGTAAACCCAGGTGAGCACCCAGTGCCTGGGCCAGACCGATGGTGGTGGTGGTCTTGCCCTCCCCAAGTGGTGTCGGGGTGATGGCAGAGACCAGGATATATTTGCCTAGTTTTTCCTTTTGCAAACGGTCCAGGACGCTTAAGTGGACTTTAGCCTTTGTATCCCCATAAAGCTCAAGTTCCTCCTCGAGCAGCCCTGCGGCTTGGGCAATATCTTGAATTGGCTGCAGGATAGCCCCTTGAGCGATTTCGATATCTGAGGGGACTTTACCGTTGTGGGAAACATTACCCCCGCTACGCTGATCGATGGTTGTCTTCATGCTTGTTGCCTCCGGGTTCATTATGTGAACAAACCCGTTCGTGAATAAAGGGACAAATGCCTCTTTAGGGTAATCTTTTGGCTAGTCTTTTTCCCCTAAATGACCCGAATCGAAGCCCGGCTAGCTCTGTACCCGCTAGCTAGCCCATAGGGGAAGGATTAGCGATACAAACACTCAGTTCAGAAATCTGTAGCGATAGCATTTTTCTATACCCAGCCATAGGAAAATCGATAAGCCGCAGGGACAATCTGCCCTACTGGCTTGAAGGGGGTGCTCATATAGTAAAGCGAGCTCTTGATTAAGCCCCAACGCAAATATCCAAATTCACCAGGAGCACGCTAATGGACCAGATGGCACACACACGGGCCGAAAAACAGTCAAAACTTTGCCGCCTTTTGGGCAACCCTTCCCGTTTGCTGATCCTCTGGAGCCTGGCCGATGGAGAGTTACCCGTCAATGAGATCGCTGCCCGAGTGGGCGGTTCCCTCCAAAATGTGTCTCAGCACCTCAGTCTGCTCAAAACGCACCGGATCATCGCCTCACGCCGTGATGGCCGGCATATCTACTACCACATCAACCACTCCGAAACCTTAAACAACTGTATGGCCATGTCGGCAAATTCAGGCCAAGGCCTGGAACGTATGGAAGAACCCATTCACTTTGGAGGATGAAGATGACCACCCAGGATTTAACAGCAATTTCGGCAGCAAAAGTTGTAGACGCCCGTGCCATGTCCTGCCCCGGTCCGCTGCTTGAGGCCAAAAAGGCAATTGGCACCGTCAAAGTCGGTGAAGTATTGGAGATTTGGTCAGGTGAAGCGAACACCAAGGTGGATCTGCCACGTTGGTGTGAGAAGGTCGGTCATGAATTTCTCGGATCTGCACCTGGCGAAGGCTTTGAGCGCTTGTACGTCCGCCGGCTGAAGTAGAGGTAAACAGAAATTCTGGAGACCCATCGATGACGGCTTCAAAGCAGGCGCGAAAACCTAAGATCCTTATCCTGGCCACGTTTTCGGGCGGCTATGCCGGCGCTAACACCACCGGCCAGGCCCATGCCGAGTACCCGGCAAACACCTATATCCTGCCGGTTGTTTGCCCGGTGCTCTTTCCACCGGAGTTTTATCTGCGGGCTTTCGAGCAAGGTATTGACGGCATCATTGTGATGTACAGCGGCACGGACAGCCCATTCTCGGTGGAAGCGGATGGGACAGCAAAGCTGATCAATGCCAGCTATGGACTGATGAAGCAACGCGGCCTGGATATCCGCCGCCTGCGACTTACGGCCATATGCACGGTATGCGTCAAACCGTTCCTTAAGGAAGTCAACCAAATGAACACGTTGCTCACCGAGATTGGCCTTGCCAGGGACGAAATGCAGAAAGCCGCGACCATGGTGGCCGTATGAGCGCTCTCCACTTTGACGCGCTGGTGGTTGGGGGCGGTATCGCCGGTTTGCAAACCGCGGTTGACCTGGCCGACCAGGGTTTCCAGGTAGCGCTGGTGGAGCGCGAACCCAGCGTGGGCGGCAAGATGATCACGCTCAGCAAGGTGTTCCCCACCTTGGATTGCGCCAG
>DATBWP010000005.1:0-2717 GCA_036514735.1 Anaerolineales bacterium | reverse complement strand
TTGTCCATGCAGACCAAAGCAGCCAACCAAAAGTTCATTGCTCTTTCCGACCCGGCGAGGCTGGATATCGTGCGGCGCCTGGCCGAGGGGCCCAAAACGGCAGGGGAGTTGGCAGGACCCTACAAAGTGAGCCGCCCGGCCATTTCGCGCCATTTACGCGTGCTGCGCGAGGCGGGCCTTGCCAGGGCGGAGGTGCGCGGCCGAGAGTGGTGGTATTCGCTCGAGCCGAGCACGCTATCTGAGCTGCAAGCTTACCTGGAAGAAGTCAAGGAACTGTGGCGCGGGGCCTTGCTCTCATTCAAATCGTTCGTGGAGGATCAGCCATGAAAGTCGTTACCCACAGCACTTCAATCGCTGCCCCGGTGGAAAAAGTATTCAATGCCTACGTGAATCACATTGACGAGTGGTGGCTCCGGAAGGGCGCAAAATACAGATACTCATTCGCGCCCAAGGAAGTGGAACCGAAACATATTCAATTCGAAGCTAAGCTGGGGGGCCGCCTCTACGAGACATTTGCGGATGGCAATCAATATGTGATTGGCAAGATCACCGAATGGGCGCCGTCCTCCAAACTGGCTTACACCTGGAGAGACCCCAGTTGGAAAACTGAAACCTTGATCGAGATCAGGTTCGAGCAAGTCGGCGAGCAAACTATGCTCCACTTGCGCCACAGCGGTTTCGAAGCCGCTGGGCTTCCGGGGGAGGAGGTTGGCGGTTACCAGGAGGGAAGCCTGGAGCTTTACAATGCTTTCAAGGCCTGGATGGAGCAGAAAAATCCTCGCGCCGTAAAACCCTAAAATCAAAACGAAAAGGGAAAGCCAATGCCACACGTAAGCTATATCGAATTCAATGTTCCAGACGTTAGGCAAGCTGCTGAGTTCTATAAAAGAGTCCTCGGGTGGGATGCACGGGGGTGGGGCGGTGACCAGGATTACCTGGTTTCACAGCATGGAGAAGAACCAGGGATTGACGCAGGCATCCGCAAGGCGCCGGACGGCAAGCCGCAGGCAGTCGCCGTTATCACCGTACCCAGGCTCACGAGACCCTGGCAGCCGCGGTGAAAGCCGGCGCCACGGTGGTGGTGGAGAAATTCGCCATCGCCGGGGTGGGCTACGCGGCTTACTTCACCGACCCAGGCGGCCTGATCGTGTGTGTGCATGAATACGACGCGAACGCGAAATGAGTAGCTGACTAAGCATAAATCAGCCGCGCGACTAACTCTACTTTTCTTGTGCCATGAATTAAAATAGGGCGGAGAGTTCCCAAGGAGAGCGATGATCGACTTCAAATCCACCCTGGGCCGCAAGGCAAAGAAGCTGTTGAATAGCGAAAACGTAATTTGGCTGACCACGGTGGGCAGCGACCTGACACCGCAGCCGCGGCCGGTGTGGTTCGTGCCGGATGGCGAGGACGTGCTGATCTACAGCAAGCCAAAAGACAACAAGATCCGCCATATCCAGCAACACCCGCGGGTTTCGCTGCACTTCAACACCGACCAATGGGGCGGCGACCCGGTGCTGGTGCTTACCGGCGCGGCCAGCCTGGACACGGAAAAGCGGCCGGCCTATGAGATCGCCGCCTATGTGAAGAAGTATAAAAAGGGGATGTCTGAGCTGGATGTGACGCCGGAGCAGTTTGCGGCGGCTTATGCGCAACCTATACGGATTCAGTTGACGGGGATGCGGGGTTGGTGAATTGCTTCTCCAGCCCGATCTAGATCCGGCAGCCTTATTGCGAGGTGACAGTAATTCAGCAAGCTTATTTCTATTTGGGTGGTGGAGATTGCCACGCCTGCTGCGCTAGCTCGCAATGACAAACGGGCTTAGCTCTTAGCTCCCAAACCAACCATATATTCTTTGATCGTTGGCACGCCGGTGAGGCGTTCGTAATAGAAGTTATTCACCAGGTTGATCAATTCGGCGCGGGCGGCTTCGGCTCTGGTGGAAAGATGGTCTGGGTCCTCTTCGCGCGAGAGGATATCGCGCAACTGCAGCAGTTCGCGCACGATCTCTTGTTCCTGCTCGCCCTCCAGCGCCTGAGTCACGTTGACGATGAGGTGGTCGGTTTGGCCGAGCAGCGAATCCATCTCAAAGGTGGTGCCGGGCTTGAAGCAATCGTCGATGGTGCGGATCAGCGACCAGACCTGGTAGAGCACGGTGGCCGGTTCGTCGAACAGTTCACGCAGGAAGGCGGCTTCCTCGTAGCGCCCAGTTAATCGAAAGATGTTATACATGCGCTTGGCTGCCTTGCCATAGTTCGGATCCTTGGTGACGTACTTGCGCGCTTCTTTTTCCAGCTGCTCCACGTAATGGTCCAGTGCGTTGCCGTCTACCTGCTTGGCCAGCTTGGTGAACACCGGGATCGATTCGGCCTCCAAATAAACTTCCTGGAAATAAGGGTCCAGATAGCCGTCCAGAGGCGTGATCTTGCCATCCGGCGCTTCCCAGGTGGCATCCAGCATGTTGCTGGCATTTACCAACTGCTTGCGCACCAGGTCAGCCACCACCCAATCTAGCTTGCACCAGCCCGGATCCTGAGCGGCCTGCTCCCAGGTGAGCAGCAGCGGGCTGCCCTTTTCGTCCTGCAGTTCCAGCACACCCAGGCCGACCTCCTCCGTGTTCCACGAGATCGGGGAGCCCTGGGGCAGCTGCTTGCCGCCGCGCAGCACGTTCTGCTGGTAGCTGCCCATCTTGACCTCGATCAGTTTATAGCTTGGG
>DATBWP010000004.1:0-9632 GCA_036514735.1 Anaerolineales bacterium | reverse complement strand
CATCCACTCCTTGCACCAAGTAACGCGCCAAATGGATATCGTAATCTTCCAGGAAAACGAGGCGACCCCCATTTTCGGCTTTTTTCACAGCTCGGTATACTTCCTGAATAAGCAGTTTGCCGGGTTCATCTGCCGGGTGCGCCTTGCCGGCGAAGATGATCTGCACAGGGCGCGTGGGTCGGTTGAGCAGGCCCAGCAGCCGGTCGAGGTCATTCAGCAGTAGATTAGCCCGTTTATAAGTGGCAAACCGCCGTGCGAAACCGATGGTCAACGCGTAGGGGTCCAGCAATATCCCCGAAGCGATCACCTGCACGGGGTGCACGCCGTCGACCATCCAATGCTTGCGGGCGCGTTCCCGGATAAAAGCCACCATTTTGCGTTTCAAGTGGCGGCGCACGGTCCATAATTCGTCATCCGGGATCTGCAGCACAGCTTCCCATATAGCCGGGTCATCTAAGTTCTCGCGCCAAACCTTACCCAGGTGCTTTGTATATAAGCTGCCCATGCGGCGCGCCAGCCAGGTACCGGTGTGCACCCCATTGGTGATGGACCCGATCTTGACTTCATCTTCCTTCACTTCGGGCCACAGAAAATTCCACATGCGCCGCGCCACGCGGCCATGCATGGCCGAGACGCCGTTATGCTGGGCGGAAAACCGTAAAGCCAGGACCGGCATGCTGAAAGTGGCTCGGCTTTCCACTTCGTGCTTGGCCAGGTCAATAAAACCTTGCTGGTCCAAGCCCAGAGCAGGCCAGTAATGTGCGAAATATTTATCGATCAACCAGACCGGGAACTCATCGTTACCCGCCGCCACCGGGGTGTGCGTCGTGAAAATATTATGCATGCGCACTTGCTCCACCGCCTCTGCCAGTGGCTGGCCGGCCTGCACCAATTCCATGGCCTGCTCCAATCCCAGGAAGGCGGAGTGGCCTTCATTCATGTGCCACACCTGCGGGTTGTAGCCCAGCATGCGCAAGGCGCGCACTCCGCCGATGCCCAGCAGGATTTCTTGGGAAATACGCAGATCGGGGTCGCTGCTATACAAACGCGCTGTCAGCGCCCGATCGGCTTCGTTGTTCTCATCCACATTGCTATCCAGAAGGTAAAGCGGCACCCGCCCCACGTGGATCTCCCACAAGCGGGCGTGCAAAGTCCGGTTGGGCAGGTCCACCGCCACAGTCATCGGGGCGCCATCCTCGTCCAAAAGGGGCATCACCGGCAGGTCCTCAAAACGAAGCGTGACCCGCCGCGATTCCTGCCAACCGTCTTCGCTGATGTGCTGGAAAAAATATCCTTGCGTATAAATGAACCCCATGGCGACTAAAGGCAGCCCCAGATCGCTGGCTTCCTTAAGATGGTCGCCGGCCAGGATGCCCAGGCCGCCGGCATACATGGGCAAGGTTTCGTGCAAGCCGAATTCAGTCGAAAAATACGCGATGGGATTTTTATCGCCGCCCGGGTAAGCGCGGTGGAACCAGGTATCTTTTGTTTTCAGATAAAGATTAAATTCGGAAAGTAGGTAGTCATACAGGTCGACGTAGTCCAGGTTTTGCGCGGCCGCCTCCAGGCGTTCGTGAGGGACCTCGCGTAAAAATAAAACGGGGTTATGCCTGACCTTGTCCCAGAAGGTGCGGTCGATCCGGGCAAACAAGTCCTGGGCGCTGGGTTGCCAGGTCCACCACAGGTTGTAAGCTAGTTCACCGAGGTCTTTGATCCGTTCGGGCAAGTCGAAATGGTTTAGTTGGTGGGCGCGAAATTCAGGCATGGTTCCTTATTCACAGGGTTGTGATGAATTGAAATGTTACCATGCACCGCGCAGTCGGTGACTGAAGCCGCATTAGCGCTGAGTTATAATGCGACCTCTGGCGCCCCTGATTGTTTCGCGTTTCCACCGGGTTCGAGCCAGTTAGAGCCTATGAGCAGCGTAGAGGAAATCAAGGCCCGCCTAGATATTGTGGATTTGGTCTCTGAGACCGTCCAACTGCGCCGCGCGGGGAAAAATTACACCGGCTTTTGCCCGTTCCATAGCAATACCCGCACCCCCTCCTTCGTCGTATTCCCAGACACCGGCACCTGGCGCTGCTTCGGGCAGTGCAACGAGGGCGGTGATATTTTCCGTTTCGTCATGAAAAAAGAAGGCTGGGATTTCCCCGAAGCGTTGCGCCGCCTGGCTGAACGCGCTGGCGTGCAACTGCGCGCCCCCAGTCCTTTGGAGCAAGCTGCCAAGGAACAGCATGGCCGCTTGCGAGACTTGCTAGAGAGCGCCGTGGCTTTTTTCCGCCATCAGTTGATCAACACCCAGGCTGGCTTGCCCGCCCTGACCTATGTGCGTGGCCGCGGCCTCAGCGATGCCAGCCTGGAGACCTTCGGCCTCGGCTATTCCCCAGATTCGCACAGTGCGCTTTCTGCGCATTTGCAGGCCAACGGGTACACGCCTGAAGAGATCTCCAACGCAGGTCTCCTATCCGAAGGCGAAGGCGGCCGCCGCTTCGATCGCTTCCGCAACCGGCTGATGTTCCCCATCCGCGACAGCGGCGGCCGCATGGTCGGCTTTGGTGCCCGGGCGCTCAAAGAAGGCGACCAGCCAAAGTACCTGAATTCTCCACAGAACGCACTGTTCGATAAAAGCAGCCTGCTCTATGGCTTGGACCGCGCCCGCAAGGCCATCCGCGCCGAGGATCAGGCGGTGGTGGTCGAAGGTTATATGGATGTGATCGGCCTGCACCAGGCCGGTTTTGCCAATGCCGTATCTCCGATGGGCACCGCCCTCAACGAACAGCACCTGCGCCAGCTCAAACGGCTCGCAAAGCGAATTGTGTTGGCCCTGGATGCCGATGCCGCCGGCAACCAGGCCACCTTGCGCGGCCTCCAGGTTGCCCGCCAAAGCCTGGACCGGGAGAACGACCCGGTGTTCGATGCCCGCGGCCTGCTGCGCCACGAAGGCCGCTTGCAGGCTGACCTGCGCGTGTGCGCCTTGCCTGCCGGCTTGGACCCCGATGAGATCGTGCAACGTGACGTTCAGGAATGGCCGCGTTTGTTGCAGTCTGCCCGCCCCATCGTGGAACATGTGATGCACACCCTGGCGGCTGGGCGCGATTTGAACGACTCTAAAGTCAAGCGTGAACTGGCCCAACAAGTAATGCCGCTGATCGCTGACTTGCCCAGCCCCATCGAACGCGATAGCTTCACCCAAAAATTAGCCCGATTGCTGCAGGTGGATGAACGCAGTTTGCTTAACGAGCAGCCCGCCCGCCGGCGAGCCCCGTTGCGCCGGCGCGCCAGCTTGCCGCCCCAGCCCAAAGAAACTACGCTAACTCGCCTCGCTGAAGACAGCACGTTTAAACTGGAGGCGCATTGTCTCAGCATCATCATCCGCACTCCGGACCTGCTCTACCGCGTCAACCGTGCCTTGCGGGAAGCTGGTTTGCCGCGCCTATCCTCCTCTGACTTTGAGCATACCGACCTGCAGGAAATGTTCCGCCTTTCGCTGGAAGCCCTCGAACAGGATCTGCTCGAGCCTTCCAGCTACACCTTACAGAACCTGCCCCTGCCTTTGTTGGACCGCGCCGATGAGCTCCTGGTTAACAGCAAAGAACTGGACCCCAACACCGAGCGCGTATTTGAAGATCTGCTGCGGGGAATTCTCCAGTTACGCCGGCGCACCCTGCGCAAGACCAACGAGCAAATGCGCTTCTTGCAGGAAACTGCCCAGGAGGAAGGCGACCTGAAGGCCAGCGAATTCGCTCAGGTGATGATACAAAACACGCTGACCTTGCAACGCCTGGACAAGGCCCTGGCCTTTGGGCGCAATTTACCCACGGCGCAATAATCATGAAAAAACGACCCGAAGAACCAACTGAACCTGCGGAAATCGAGGAAGAGCCCCTGGAAGAGGAGCTCGTCCCGGAAGAGATCGAACTTACCGCTGAACTGCCCGACGACGAGGAGGTGCTCGACGCCCTTCGCGAGGACCTGCACAAATTAGAACAAAGCGTGCGAAGCCCGCGCGAAGTCTCTGGCGAGATGGGCGATGACCCCGTTCGCCTCTACCTGAAAGAGATCGGGCTGGTTAGCCTGCTCAACACAGACCGTGAACACTGGCTGGCCACCCGCGTGGATGCCGCCAAGCGCATGCACGCCATCCAAAAGAAGCATCCCCTGGCGGTCCGCGGCAAAGGGGAGCCGCGCGCTATTTACCGCGCCATCTATGCCGAGTTGCTACGCGCCCGCGAGCGCGTGAATGCCGAAAGCCGGGCCAGGGGTTACCCGCGACCCGAATTGTTGCCGATCCTGCAGGAAGCCATACGCCTGCAGCGCACCTGGGATATCGAAGTGCCTTCTTACATGCGCAGCTATTTGGACAACGGCCTGTGGGGTAAGGACGAGCGCTGGAATGCCGTGGCGCGCAGCGCTTTCATTATCTTCATGGGCTTTTACGTGCTGCCGCTCGAGTTGCTTGAAAAGATGCTGCAGCAGTTGGAAAGTCGCAAGAAGCTGGTTTCCCCGCGCAGCTTTGCTGCCATGCTGCCCTCCAATGAGGAACTGAAGGTGGCTATGGCTGCCGTGGAAACCCGCTCAATGGAAGCCCAGATCGCCATCATCAACGCCAATTTACGCCTGGTGGTCAGTATCGCCAAGCGCTATGTTGGGCGCGGCTCCTCATTCGAAGATTTGATCCAGGAAGGCAATATTGGCTTGCTGCGCGCCGTCAATAAGTTCGACCCGACCCGCGGCTTCAAGTTCAGCACCTATGCCACCTGGTGGATCCGCCAGGCCATCACGCGTTCCATTGCCGACCAGGCCCGCACCATCCGTATCCCGGTCCACCTGCTGGAATCGATCCAGCGCTTAATGCGACTGCAACGTGAGCTGACCCAAAGCCTGGGCCGCGACCCGAGCCTGGAGGAGTTGGCGCTGGAAAGCGGTTTCCTGGATGAAGCTGACGTGATTGCTATTAAAGAAGGCCTGCAGAAAGATCAGGGCTTCCCCGCCGACCTGCGGCGCCGCTGGGCGCGGGCCACCACCAAAGTGGAGCAGACCTTGCGCAGCGCAGAAGAACCCATGTCTCTGGAGAGCCCGGTAGGCGCCGGGGATGGCAGCGAGCTGGCCGACTTTATTCAGGACGAGGATGCGCTAGCCCCCATGGACGCCGCCGCCCGCGAGATGTTGCGCGAGCAGGTTCAGAATGCGCTGGCTGCCCTCACCGACCGTGAGCGCGAGGTATTGGAACTGCGTTATGGCTTGGTGGACGGCAAGGACCACACCTTGGAAGAAGTGGGCCAGTATTTCAACGTGACCCGCGAACGCATTCGGCAGATCGAAGCTAAAGCCCTGCGCAAATTACGCCACCCCACCCGCAGCCACCAGCTGCGCGAATATCTGGGTGGCAGTTAAGTGAATCTACCCGGCTTAGCCGGGCAGGTCTCCGATCTCTAATCTCCCATCTCTAGTCTCCGACCTACTCTTCATCCTCAAACGCGCTGTCCAACTCGTCTTCCAGCTCGTCCTCTAATTGATCCATCGGCCAGTCAAGTTCCAGCGGGTCCAGCCACACCACTTCTACTTCCGTGTCGCACGATTTGCAGGTGACATGCGCCCCGATCTTGGGAGTGCCTTTCACCGTGATCTGCGCGCCACACGATGGGCATACGGATTCGCTCATTGCTGAATTTCCTTTCAAACTGTTTGGGAATGGCCGTTGGTGGCGGAACTATACAGAGTACAGCATCAAAAGGTATTGAAAACCTATGTAAATTGCGTTTCAGTTTTTGGGAATAGCCGTTGCTGGTCAGGCTCCGGCTCAAAGAAATACCCGATCCCGGCTTCGGTGAGGATGTAGCGCGGGCTGGAAGGATCCGGTTCCAGTTTACTGCGCAGCCGGCTGATGAGTCCCCGCACCAAGCTTTGGTTGCCCTCCCCGCCATAACCCCAAACATACTCCACCAGGTTCTCAGATGGCACCACCCGGCCCGGATGGGTCATCAGGGCGTAGAGCAAACGGAACTCTAGCTGAGTCAGCCTGGCTGCCGCCCGGTCGCTCACCTGCACACTGCGCTTGGAAGGATCCAATGTGACGCCCGCCTGGCTGAGCGCCGGAAGGCTGAAGTAAGGCAATCCGGAGCTGCGGCGCATCAGCGCGCGCAATTGGGCCACCAGCAGCCGCGGGCTGAAAGGCCGGGCGAAGATCAGGTCCGCGCCCGCTTCGATGAGCGAGACCTGCCTGCGTTCGTCGCTGCGTTCCAACAGCAGCACGATAGGTGCCTGATTCTCCAAACGCAATTGGCTGATGTATTCGGGAGTGAGCGCCTTGTCATCCACAAACGCGAACAAAAATAATTCCACCGGGCGATCTTGCCAGGCCTGCGCCACACGATCGGCTTCAGAGATCAGGCGCACTTCAAAACCCGCCCGCTCGAGGATTAACGTGAGGATGGCAGCTTCGTCAGGATCTGGAGCGAATAATAACGTCAGCATAAAAGGGTGCTGCTACCCCATTTATAACACGGTCAGGGCGTTGCGGTGGTGGCGCGCACCTGCTCTAAAATTTCGTGAGCGGATTGCAAGGTCCCCTCGCTTACTTCGCCTAACATGTTGGCAAGCTCTTGCAGACGAAGTTGGCCTTCGAGTTTCACGACCCGCGTGATGGTGCGGCCGTCTTGAACGCGTTTCTCCACTTTGAAATGCTGGTCGCCGTATGCCGCCAGTTGCGGCAAGTGAGTGACGCACAATACTTGGTGCTGCCGCCCCAGGCGCCACAACTTCTGCCCCACCACCGCGCCCACGCGGCCGCCGATGCCCTGGTCGATCTCGTCGAAGATCAACGTGGGCGTTTGATCGGCGCGGGCCAGCACGTTCTTGAGGGCCAGCATCAAGCGGGCGGTCTCGCCGCCGGAAGCAATTTTCACCAGCGGTTTCAATCCTTCACCGGGGTTTGGCGCCACCAGGAATTCGATCGTTTCATGTCCGAAGGAATCAAACGCCGCCCGCCCCCCATCCACGAGCAGTCCCTGCGCATCTTCACGAGTTTTGAAATCAACACCGAAATGGGCGGCCCCCATTTTAAGATCGTCCAACTCCGTTTCGATGGCGCGGCTCAAAGATTGCGCCGCGGCATGCCGTTTGGTTGATAAGGCTTTGGCTTGCTCGGCAAGCTGGTCCACCAGTTTGGTTTCACCCGCGCTCAATTCAGCCAGGCGCTCTTCGGCATGGCTGATATTGTCCAAGTCTTTGCGCGCCCGCTCTCCATAAGCCAAGATGGCAGGGATGCTTTCCCCATATTTGCGTTTGAGGTTTTGCAGTAAAGCCAGGCGTTCTTCAACCTCTTCCAGCCGCCGGGGGTTGAATTCGATCTGTTCCAGGTAAGCGCGCAGCTCACGCGCCAGGTCGGTCATGCCGTCGAATAAATCTTGCGCACGGTTTTCCAAGGCTGCCTGGCTGGAATCCACCTTGGCCATCTGCCCCAGGGCCTCCACGGCCGCCCCCAGACGGTCGTTGGCGGCAGGCGCCTCCGGGTTGCTCTCATCCAACGCCGCCAGCGCCAGGTTGGCCTGGCTTGCCAGGGCTTCGGCGTTAGCCAGGCGGGTGCGTTCGCCTTTCAGTTCCTGCTCTTCGTCCACTTGCAGCCTTGCCGCCTCGATCTCTTGCACCTGGAAGGTGAGCAGCTCCACCCGCCTGACTGCATCCAGCTCGGCCGCCTGCAGGCTGGTCAACTCGCGGCGCAGCTCCATAAGCTGGGCGTAGGTGGCCTGATAAGCGCTAAGCTCCGCCTCGATGCCGGCATAGCGATCCAGAAGGCCGCGGTGGGCCGGCACGCGCAGCAGGGAAAGATGTTCGGATTGACCGTGCAGGTCAATAAGCAGTTCGCCGAGTTCCTTCACCAGGGCCAGGGTGGCAGGGCGGCCATTTACCCGCGCCACGTTGCGGCCTTCGCGGCGGAACTCGCGCTGCATGTTGAGGTAATTAGCATCATCCAGCAGGTCTTCACGCTGCAGGATGGCATGAACTGAGACTTTGATCGGCTCAGGAATCTTGAAGGTACCTTCCACACTGGCGCGTTCTTGGCCGCTGCGGATCAGATTAATATCAGCTCTTACACCTAGCAAGGTTTCGACCGCATCCACCAGGATGGATTTGCCCGCCCCGGTTTCGCCGCTTAGCGTGATCAAGCCTTCGCGCAGGTCAAGCGAAAGGTCCTCGATAATGGCGAAATTTTGGATGCGCAATTCGGTCAGCATGGCTCAACGGCGTCCGATTTCAATGCCCGATAAACGGTAATAGGCGGTCGAGGTGGCCAGCACGACATACAGCAGCGGCCACAGCGCAGCCAATAAAAAGCGCAGGTCCCCGAACAACGCCAGGAAAAGCGGCTGGATGGCAAAGGGTGCGCCGCCCGCCGCCACGCCGATCGCCACCAACTGAAATAGCCTTGGCGAACGCCTGCGGCCGGTGGCTTGCCTCACTACCTCGGCAATGATGCCCCCTGCAGCGGGAGCCAGTAAGATCGTGAAAAACCCGAGGCGCGAAACCAGCAAACCGCCGATGGCGGATAGGACTAGAGACAAGCCAAACCCAACCAGGTAATCGAGGGGTTGGGCTGTTTCGAACACCTTCTGGTGGCCGCGTACGCACTCCCGGCAGCGGTAGCCAGTGGGGGTACGCACCGCGCACTTGGGACAAATATATTTTCCGCAGTTGTTGCAACGCAGGCTAGTTTCAATGTCTGGATGGTTGGCACAATAGGTGGCTGCTTCGCTCATGAGTCGATGTCACCTGTGGAGGGATTGTTGTCCATGATACGCAGTAAGCGCGTATAGAAATGGCTGGGCTCGTGGAAGCGCAGGAAATGCAGGTTGTGTTCGCTGGCGCGCAGGTCCACCCAATCACCTAGCCGCACAGTGATGGGCTGTTGCCCGTCCACGCTGAGCAAGGCATCTTCGCCGCGCAGCAACTCCACGCGGATGGCGGCGCCTTCAGCCAGCACAATGGCGCGGTCCAAACTCAGGTGGGCTGCCACCGGCACCAGCACCAGGTTGCGCAAGGTGGGCGGCAGCACCGGCCCACCTGCGGCCAGGGCATAGGCTGTGGACCCGGTGGCGGTGGCGATGATTAGGCCGTCGGCGACGTAGGTGGTAAGCGGCTTGCCATCCAGGTTGGCGGCCAAATGCACCGGCCGCGCCAGGCGGCCGCGGCCCACCAGGGCTTCGTTCACTGCTTCCCAGCCACCGAACATTTTTCCTTGGCGCCACAGCTCCACGTGCAGCAGCATGCGTTTTTCCAACCGGTAATCACCGCTGACCAGGCGCGGTAGCGTCGCATGCCAGTCCTCGCGCTCCAGTTCAATCAGAAAGCCGAAGTGGCCCTCGTTGATGCCCAACAAGGGGATGCCCAGTGGAGCGCACAAATGGCCGGCGCGCAGCATGGTGCCGTCTCCACCCACCGCAATCACCAGGTCAAACTCGCCCGCTTCCACGCGTTTGGGAACCGAGGCGTGATGCATGTACAAAGCGCTGGCTTTGAGCTTCAGCTCGCCAAGGAAAGCTGCCACCTGGCGGGTTTGCTCCATGGGCTCGCCGTCTGCGCTGCGCGAGAGCACCGCGATATGTTTGAACGCTGGTTGGGTTGGTTTCGCCATA
>DATBWP010000003.1:0-3335 GCA_036514735.1 Anaerolineales bacterium | reverse complement strand
ACCGGCGTCCTTACCATCTTCTTGGGCGGCATCGCCGCCATCTCGCTGCTGGTGGGCGGTATCGGCATCATGAACATTATGCTGGTCTCGGTCATTGAGCGCACCCGCGAGATCGGCCTGCGCAAGGCGCTGGGCGCCCGCAAGCGGGATATCCTGATCCAGTTCCTGGCTGAATCCTCGTTGCTTAGCCTGGTGGGCGGCATCCTGGGGATCCTCCTGGGCTGGTTGATCGCCGTAGCGGTGGGGGCGATCGCGGCTGCGGCCCAAGCCGAGATCAACCCGGTCATCAGCCTGGATTCCATCTTGCTGGCAACTCTGTTCTCAATGGCTGTGGGCCTTTTCTTCGGCCTTTATCCTGCCAACCGTGCGGCAAACCTGGAACCGGTTGAGGCGCTCAGATACGAATAACAGTAAGGTTTCACAAAATTAGCCCGTCAGGGTTATAAGTAAGGCAATACGCAATATGCCCCCGCTAGCATGTTGTGTATTGTGCTTTAATTGCTTAAGATTCGCCTTTGGGAGGCTTTGTGAAAGCAAAAGACTGGTTGGCGTTTCTCGCCCTTAGCCTGGCCTGGGGGTCTTCGTTCTTCTGGATCAAGATCGCCGTTGCCGAGGTCGGCCCGTTCCTGCTGGTGGCGTTGCGCGTGCTCTTTGGCGTGCTGGGTCTGCTGGCTGTCCTCCTATGGCGTCGCCCCGAATGGCCTAAGGACCGTCGCACCTGGTGGGCCATGCTGCTGCTGGGCTTCACCAACACGGCAGCGCCCTTCGTGCTCATCTCCTGGGCTGAACAGCACATCGATTCCGCCGTGGCCTCCATCCTCAATAGTAGCGTGCCCTTATTCACCATGGTCATCGCCCATCTTTTGCTGGCCGATGACCGTATGACGCGACAACGTATCCTCGGCTTGCTGGTGGGCTTTGCCGGAGTGATCGTCCTCACCCTGCGTGATATGGGGGGCGACCTGCGCCTTAACCTGCTGGCCCAGGCTGCCATGCTATTAGCCGTGTTGTTCTACGCCGGCAGCTCAGTGTTCGCCCGGCGCAACACGCAAGGCGTTTCGCCCATTGTTCAAGCCTTGGTGCCTTTGCTCTCGGCGGACGCTTTGATCTGGGCAGGGGCCCTGGCGGCCGAATCCCCTCTGCAGCTTCCGCAGCTGACCCTGACCTGGATCGCTTTGATCTGGTTGGGGTTAGTAGGATCCTGCCTGGCTTACTTGCTCTACTTTTATCTGTTGCATGCCATCGGTCCGACCCGGGCAACCATGGTGACCTATACCTTCCCAGTTGTTGGCATTGCGCTGGGAGTCTTCGTGCTACCCTTGGTGGGCTATCCCGCAGAGGCGCTGGACTTCAGCCTTGTGGCCGGAGCGGCGCTTATCATTGGCAGTTTGTTGATCGTCAACCGCCGCCCTGCAATAGTCGCCAAGCCCGCTTAGTTTTCCTTGCCGTTGCCGCTCAGGTTGCGCAAATAGTCCAGCGCGGCGTTGGCCATGGTTTGGCCTTCGTTGATCACGCGCTCCGCAAATTCGCGGGCGCGGTCCAGGCGGATTTGCAGCTCTTGCCCGCTCAGCTCGTAAAGTTCCACCAGCACGCCATGCGTGCTTTCCGGGTGGATGAAGGCGATCTTCTTGCCGCCGGTGCCGATCTCGGGCGTTTCATTGATCAGGCGCATCCCCTTGGCTTTGAGCTGTGCCAGGGTGGCTTCGATGTCGTAGACCTCCAGGCAAATGTGGTGCAGGCCGGGGCCGCGTTTCTTCAAATAGCGCGCCACGCCGCTGTCCTCCGTCGTGGGTTGCACCAGTTCCACTTCGCTCTCCTTGGCGGGCAGGAAAGCCACAATAGATTGCTCGCTGGGAACGTCTTCCAAGTGGGATAGCTTCATCCCCAACCCGTCTTGCCAAAAGCCCAGTGCTTTTTCGATGTCCTCAACCACGAGGGCAATATGGTCAATGCGTTTTACGAAGGGGGGCATACGGCTCCTGTCTTAAGCGGTGGCTGGGGGCTGATATTCGCCCCAAAGCTGGCGCAACCGCCCGCAGATCTCTCCCAAGGTCACCTGGTTTTCCACGCAGGTGATCAAAATGGTCATCAAATTCTCACCATTGCGGGCGGTGCTTTCTAAATGATCGAGCAGCTCCGCGGCGCGAGTTTGGTCTCGAGTGGCGCGCAACCTTTCCAGGCGTTCGCGTTGCGCCGCCTCCAAAGCGGGATCAACTTTAAGCCGCTCCAGTTCCGCTTTTTCATCTACTTGGAAGGCGTTCACCCCCACCACGATCTCCTCGTCGGTTTCCAGCGCTTGCTGGAACCGATAGGCTGCGGTTTGGATTTCCCCTTGAATATAGCCTGCCTCAATCGCCGCCAGCGCCCCGCCGCGGGCGTCGATCTCATCCAAATAAACCTGGGAGCGTTTTTCGATCTCGTTGGTCAGATACTCAATCGCATAGGAACCGCCCAAGGGATCCACGGTATCGCCGGCCTTGGCTTCGTGGGCGATGATCTGCTGGGTGCGCAGCGCCACCCGCACGGCTTGCTCGGTCGGCAGCCACAGCGCTTCGTCCATGCTGTTGGTATGCAGCGATTGGGCGCCGCCCAGCACCGCGGCCAGCGCCTGGAGGGTGACGCGCACGACGTTGTTCTGCGGCTGCTGCGCGGTGAGGGTGGAACCGGCAGTCTGGGCGTGGAAACGCAGCTTCCACGACGCGGGCAGTTTTGCACCGAAACGCCTCCGCATCAAACGCGCCCAAAGGCGCCGGGCGGCGCGGAATTTGGCGACTTCTTCCAAAAAATGATTATGGGCGTTGAAAAAGAACGAGATCTGGCCGGCGAATTGGTCAATTTCCAGGCCAACTTTAAGGGCTTCCTCAACATAAGCCACCCCATTGGCCAGGGTGAAGGCAACCTCCTGTACGGCGGTCGAGCCTGCTTCGCGGATGTGATAACCGGAAATGCTGATCGTATTCCAGTGCGGTATTTCCTTTTGGCAATAACTGAGCACGTCGGTGATCAGGCGCATAGACGGCTTGGGAGGGTAGATGTAGGTTCCCCGGGCAATATATTCCTTGAGGATGTCGTTCTGCACCGTACCGAGCAATTTGCTGGGTTCTACACCCTGGCGCTTACCCACGGCAATGTACATTGCCAGCAGGACGGCTGCCGGGGCGTTGATCGTCATGCTCGTTGAAACCTTGTCCAACGGGATGCCTTCGAAGAGAGCTAGCATGTCATCCAGTGCGGAAATGCTCACGCCTACTTTGCCGACTTCTCCCGAAGCAAGCGGGTCATCGGCGTCGTAACCGATCTGGGTGGGTAGATCGAAAGCTACCGAAAGGCCGGAT
>DATBWP010000002.1:0-2248 GCA_036514735.1 Anaerolineales bacterium | reverse complement strand
TGATCGCCGGTTGGTTAGCCGGAATGGTCATGAAAGGGAGTGGCTTTGGCCTCCTCGGGAATATTATCATTGGGATCGCTGGAGCCATTCTAGGCGGTTTTATCGCCTCTTACTTTTTTAAGATTGGCGGGGTGAATGGGTTCAATCTGACCAGCATCGTGATTGCTTTCCTCGGCGCGGTGTTGATCATTATCATCGCTCGCGCAATCCGCCGCTAGTAGTTTGCCAAACGTAAACTGTATCCTGCTTGAGAGCCTCCGCCCCGCTGTACCAGTGGGAGTCACTGGACAAGGAGAATCCCAATGGACGAAAAAGAATCCATCCTATCCGAGGCCAGGTCTGAGACCCGCCCGCAAAAAAAGTCAGTGCATGTTGCCCTGCGTTGGGTGGTGCTGGCGCTGGTAGCGTTTTGGCTGGGTGCGCTGTGGATCGTCTTCTTGTTCTACGATCCCACCCGAAAGAATCTGGACTCCGCTAGGCTGCATATGTACGTGCTCAAGGCGTTGTCAGGCGTGCGCGGAGCCAGCCTGGCGGTGGCCGCCGACGATTACGCCGGAGCGCGCCTGTCTTTGACCCAGACCTCCGCAGCGCTGGATACCCTGTCCACCCTGCTGGGAGCAGATCACAAAGACGTGCTCGCCGCCATGCAAAAGAGTGCTGCTCAGGCTTTGACCGATGAAAAGACCGATCTCAAGTCAGCGCAGCCGGAGCTGGATCAGTTGACGAAGAACTTGGCACAACTGGAGGATAACCTGTTCTCCAACCCGTAAGATGGGCAGACAATTCAAATTCCTCCGCCCACACATGAAGAGAACGCAGTTTGAAAGGCTTCCCGATGAACAAGCGGCGTATCGCGACGATGATGATGTTAACCCTGATGGTTCTGGCGCTGATGGCGTGTGAAGGTGCAACTCCCTACGCTGCCCAGAGCGCCAGTGTAAACAAACGGGGCAGCTAATGCAAAGGATTAGGAGGATCACATTATGAACAAGGATATCTTCGAAGGCAAGTGGAAGGAAATGCGGGGTCAGATCAAAGAGTGGTGGGGCAAGCTCACCGACGATGACCTGGAACAAGCGGGCGGCAATGCCGAACAAATCGTCGGCTTGCTCCAACAGAAGTATGGCTACACCCGCCAGCGCGCCGAAGAGGAATTCAACCGGCGGATAAAGGAAGTGAAAGAGGCAGTTGATAAAGTCTGAGGCCCATGAAAGCCGTGTCCTGGCGGCGGGCTGAAAGTCAGGCTTGTGCTCTGGCTGGTACCGCGCCCCTTCTCGCTGGAGAAGGGGCGCTGAAGTAGGTATTGAGCACGGATAGCCTTGCATACACGGATGGCCCCGTGTATCTCAAACACTCACAAAGAGTAGGGAAAGCATGGCACTCCAACCACCTTCACAACCGGATCAATGGACATTTCGGCGCGTCATGTGGGCGACTCTCGTCCTCGTTTTTGTCGCCCTCAGCTTCTGGCTTCTCTATCGCTTTAACCAGGTCGTTTTCATCTTGTTTATCGCCATCGTGTTGGGCACGGTGATCCGGCCAGTCGTAACCTGGTTGCATCGGCGAGGACTCCCCCGGATAGCGGGGGTCATTCTTGTCTACCTCCTGCTGCTCGCCCTGCTGATCAGCTTCGTGCTATTGTTATTCCCGTTGATTGTCGAGCAAGGTACAACGATTGCTGCCGCAGTGCCGGGTTACTACCAAAGCCTGCGTGAGTGGATGGCTAATTATCCCAATCAATTGATTGTGCGCTTGAGTGAGTTCCTCCCAGCGACACTACCAGACCTGGAGCCGGTACAGCAAACGGGACAGCAGATGCTGGCTTCTGCAGGGCAAGCGTTGGGTTACGTGGCATCGGCGGCTAAGGTCATCTTTATGGCCACAGCAATTCTGCTATTGGCCTTGCACTGGACGCTCGATGGGCCGCGAACCATCCGGTCATTGTTGCTGCTGGTTCCAATGGGCCAGCGCGAGAGCATTAGCGAACTGATTTTGGCCATGGAAACCAAGGTTGGTTTCTACATTGCCGGACAAGGCGTCCTTTGCCTGGTCATCGGCATCATGGCGCTGGTTGCCTATTTGCTCATCGGCTTGCCCAATGCCCTGGTGCTGGCGCTCGTGGCGGGCGTGCTGGAGGCGGTACCGATGATGGGGCCGCTGCTTGGCGCCATCCCTGCGGCGGTCATTGCCCTATCGATCGCGCCCTCCAAGTTGCTCTGGGTGGTCGTCGCCACGCTGGCTATTCAGC
>DATBWP010000001.1:0-7702 GCA_036514735.1 Anaerolineales bacterium | reverse complement strand
CCCCTACGTCTTCGAGATCACTGCACGCTGCACAAAGCGATCGACGGCTCCAAAACGATACTTATATTCCTCGCCCCCGCGCATGAAATCGAAGATGCGGCGGCCATGCGCGGCGCTCCAGCGGATCATCTCGGCCATAATCAGCCAACCCGGGGAAAGGTGGGCATAGGCGTTGTGGAAACCGGCGTTGTACGCCCAGATGCAATTGTCGTAGTCAAAATTCATATAAGCAGCAATCCGCAGGCCACCAACCTTTAGGAACACCAGTTGCAGCCAGCCGCCGTCGAAAGTAGCGTGGGCAATCGCTTCCATTTGGGTCTGCATAAGCGGGGTGAGGAACTTGGCTTTATCCGCTTCCTGCCTCATCAGGGAAAAGAAATCCTCCAAGGCTGCAGGCAGCAAGGCTTTATCTTCAATAATTTCGAATTCGATGGGTTCCGGATTACGCACCGCCCTGCGCAGCTTGCGGCGCAGTTCGTGACCTTGCTTGCTACCCAAACTTTCGATGTAAGCGTCCAGCGTTTCGGGCATCAAAATATAAGGGCTGGGTTGCAGGGTCTCCACATCGAATTTACAGCCGAAGTCCAGGGCGACCTGGCGCAGCGCGGTCAGGCTGGCCGAGGTATTCAGCAGGTTATCCAATTCGAGGCGCTGCCAAAGGGCGGGTTCGGCTTCCCGCAGGTGAGTGCACACGGCCTGGATGAAAGCGGGCAGGTCTTTGGGCTGAGCAATTAAATCCAGAAAGTCGGCGATCTCACGGCTGCCAATGAAATGCAGCCCCAGTTGGCCGGCCGCGTTGGGGGCGCGGAATAGCGGGGCAATGCCCAGCAGGCGGCCGCCATCGCCGCGGCCGACCAGGATGTTCAACTGGGCAGCTTGCCACTCGCCGCCGCCCAAATACTGCCACCAGGCACGCTGGAATTCATAAGTGAGAAAGGGGGATTTTTGATGAGTGCGTTTAACCAACTGTTGCCACTCTGCGGCCAGCTCAGTCCATGCGTCCAAGTTGTTGACGGTCTCGATGAGCAAAGGAGCTCCTGAGGGTATGCGGTTGAGTAATACTTGTGGGGCTTGGGTCACAAAAGGCTCCAGGGATTTTACCAGTATAATTTTTTGAACGGTTCCAGCCGGCCGTTCCCCATGCCAACCCAGCTTGATCTGACTGTTATTCCAATGCACCGACAAGACGGGCGGGACCTATCTTACCTGCCGGGGCTGCTGGCGGCTGCGCCGCCGCGCCGGCCAGCCCGCGGCCGCGCCGAGGAACGTTTGCTGCTGCAGCTCACCTGCCCGCCCGAATTCATGCTTAGCCCTGAAGCCCAAACTAGCCTGCTGCAGGATATGGCCGACGGTTATTTCCGCACTCCGGGAGCGGTGACCTCCGCATTACGCGAGCAGATCGAAAGGCTGAACGCTTATTTCCTGCAGCGCAACCAGCAAGCCGCGGGCACGCCAAACCCGGCGTTGCTTAGCTTGCTCACCATCCGCGAGCAGCGGCTCACCCTGGCGCAGTGCGGCCCAGTGCAGGCTTTCCTGCTGGGTGCAGACGAACCGCGCCACTTCTACGACCCCCCGGTTGCAGGGCGCGGCCTGGGCCTCAGCCAAAATACGGATATTCGTTTTTTTCAATTCGAACTACAGCCCGAACAACTCGTCCTATTACTCGCAGAGCTACCTGCCACCTGGACTGAGAAGACCTTATTGAATACGCATGGCCAAAAACTGGCAACCTTGCGTCGCCGTTTCCTCAGTGAAGCCGGTCCCAGCTTGCAGGCCGCATTGGTGGTGGCTCAAGCCGGCCCGGGGCAACTGCGCATCCTCGGAGCGCCTGAATTGGAAGCGCCAGCGCCTGCAGAGGCTTCCCCCATAAAATCCGTTTCGCTGTCTCAGCCAGACTTCGAGAGGCAAAATCATCCTTGGGAACCGGACGAAACGGCTGCTGCGGAGACGCCTAGCGAACAGCCGCAACCGACCGCGTCTGCATCCGCGGATCCGGAACCAATAAGCAAAAAGGTGAATTGGTGGAATGAAATATCAGCGCGCCTTGCCGCTTTGCGACAACGCATTGTGCCCCCGCTGCTCAATTTCCTGCAACGCGTGTTGCCCGAAGAACCCATCTTCAATCTGCCGCCGCGGGTCATGGGGCTGATCGCCATCCTGGTGCCCATCGGGGTAGTAGTACTGGTGGCGGTGGTTTATTTGCTATTTGGCCGCAGCCAGCTCTACGTCAACTACCTGGAACGCGCGCAGAGCGCGGCAGCCATTGCGGCCGTCAGCCAAAACCCCTCCGAGGTGCGCCAGGCCTGGGAAGGCGTGGTGTATTACGCCGAACGAGCCGCACATTATGAAGAGGACGCGCAAACCGCGGCGAATCTGCTGACCCAGGCACACGCTGCTTTGGATGCCATGGACTCCATCCGCCGGGTGGAATTCTCGCCAGCACTATTCCAGCCGTTGGAAGCGGATGCAACCATCGCCCGCATCGTGGCCACCAACAACGAGATCTACATGCTCAATGCCACCGACGGCAGCATCTTGCGCGCCTTTTTGGCCGGGGATGGCGCCGGAGGCGGCTACCAGTTGGATGCCGATTTCGTCTGCGGGCCCGGCCCCTATGGCGATTTCATCGTATCTGAACTAGTGGACCTGGCTTTGTTGCCGCGCGGCAATGCGCTGGAGGCCGAAATCCTGGCCATGGATGGCAACGGCAACGTCATTTATTGCGCCAGCGGCGAACGTCCATCGGCGCGGGTGCTCATCCCACCGGACAACAACTGGGGTCAGCCGCGGGCGATCGCCGTGGAAAATAACTCACTGTACGTGTTAGACCCGCAGACCAACGCGGTGTGGATCTATTCGGGCGAAGATTACTCTTACGGCGAAGAACCGCGTTTCTTCTTCGGCGCCGAAGTGCCTACCCTGCGGCGTATGCTCGACCTGGCGGTAGAAGGGCAGGATTTGTACCTGATCAATGAGAACGGCCGCATGGCCCTGTGTCATTTCAGGGATGACCTTGAGGAACCCAGTACCTGCCAGGACCCGGCGCAATATACGGACATGCGGCCCGGCCGCAGCCCTGGGCCCCAGATTGAAGGCGCGGTTTTCGAACAGATCCAGATCGGCGAGCCGCCCCAACCTTCGCTCTATTTGTTGGACCCGGTAACGCGGGCTGTGTACCGCTTCAGCCTCAACCTCAGCCTGGACACCCAATTTCAATCGCTAACCCCGCTGCCTGAAGGGTTGGCCACCGCGTTCGCCATCACCCCCAACCGCGCCATTTTGCTGGCCATAGAAAACGACATTTACATCGGCTTCATTCCCTCTGAACCCTAGGCGCCATGCCGCATTACGTGGAAATCGCCGTGAATGTACCCCGCGTATCCGGGGTATTTCATTATCACGTCCCGCCTGAATTGGAAGGGCGCCTGCAGCCTGGCCACCTGGTACTGATCCCGTTCGGCGCGCGGGTGGTGCAAGGCGTAGTTCTGGGTACAGTGGACGAGCCCGAGGTGCCGGAGACCAAGCCCGTGAACGTGCTGCTGGATGAAGAGCCAGCGCTTACCTCACTGCAATTGCAATTGGCCGCCCACCTTTCGGAAAGCTGCCTGGCGCCGCTGCCGACCTGTGTGAGCCTGATGCTGCCGCCCGGCTTGGGGCGCCTGGCCGATGTGGAATATTCGCTCACACCAGCCGGTCGTTCATTCAGCGGGGAATTGACCAACTCGCAAGCGCGCTTGATCAAAGTGCTCACGGAACGCGGGCCGTTACGCGGTGGCCAACTGAACCGCGCCTTGCCGCGGCGCAATTGGCGCTCGTCTGCGGCGACGCTGGCGCGCAAAGCCCTGGTGGCCACCAGGGCGTTACCGCCCCTGCCAGGCGCAAGGCCAAAAACGGTGCGCACGGCAGCCTTTCTGGCTACGCCGGTAGATGAAAAGATGCTTGGCAAGACTCAGACCACCCGCGCCCGCCGCGCCAAAATAATGAGCCATTTGCAGCGCGAAGCGGGGCCCTTGGATGCAGAGTGGTTGTACGCTGAGAGCGGCGGCAAACTGGAAGACCTTTATGCCCTGGCTGAGCTGGGGCTGGTGAGCCTTAGTGAGCGCGAGACCTTGCGAGATCCGTTGGCCGCGCTGCCTTATGACCCCAGCCTGCCTCCGCGGCTGACCGCAGACCAGGCCAGCGCCTGGGATGTGGTGCATAAGCAAATGGCGGCTGCCTTGCATGGGGAAAGCCCGGCGCCGGTGCTGCTGCACGGGGTCACCGGCTCGGGCAAGACGGAGATCTATTTGCAGGCCGTGGCCAAAGCGCTGGCCCAGGGCCGCCAAGCCATCGTGCTGGTGCCCGAAATCGCGCTGACGCCGCAAACGGTGCAGCGTTTCCTCGGCCGCTTCCCGAAACAAGTCGGGCTGGTGCATTCCGAACTTTCGGAAGGCGAACGCTACGACACCTGGCGGCGCGCCCGCTCCGGGCAGTTGCCGGTGATCGTGGGGCCGCGCTCGGCGTTATTCGCTCCCCTGGCGCAATTGGGTTTGATCGTGGTGGACGAAGAGCATGACGATAGTTATTACGAAGCAGGCCAAGAGCCGCATTACCACGCCCGCGAGGCAGCCGTGGCCTATGCCCGCCTGGCAGGCGCAGCCTGCCTGTTGGGTTCCGCCACGCCAGATGTGGGCAGCTACGCCCATGCCCAGAGTGGGGAATGGCTTTTGCAAAAACTGCCGGCGCGCATTTTGGCGCATCGCGCCACAGCGCGTGCACACCGCCAGCGGCTGGGACAAGCGGGGCGCTACAAGGAAATTAGCGAGGAAGTGGAGGCGCTGGAGCTGCCGCCGGTGGAGGTGGTGGATATGCGCCGCGAGCTGAAGACCGGCAACCGATCCATCTTCAGCCGCAGCCTACAGGCGGGTTTAAAGGAAATCCTGGAGAACGGTCAGCAAGCGATCCTATTCCTCAACCGCCGCGGTTCGGCCACTTATGTCTTTTGCCGCGACTGCGGTTTTGTGCTGCGCTGCCCCAACTGCGATAACCCCCTAACCCAACACCTGGACCAAAGCCGCGAAGTTTTGGTATGCCATCACTGTGGATATAGCCGCCAGACGCCGAAGACCTGTCCAAACTGCGGCAGTCGCCAGGTCCGCCACTATGGCACCGGGACCGAAACCGTGGAAGCTGCCGTGCATGAGCTATTTCCAGGGGCACGCACTTTGCGCTGGGACCGCAGCAGCACGCGCACCAAGGGGGCTCACGAGCGCATACTGCAGGTGTTCAGCCAGCAGCAAGCCGATGTGCTGGTGGGCACTCAGATGCTAGCCAAGGGGCTGGACCTGCCGCTGGTAACGTTGGTGGGGGTAGTGTTGGCCGATGTGGGGCTGAACCTGCCCGATTACCGCGCCGCCGAGCGCGGGTTTCAGGTGCTCACCCAGGTCGCCGGCCGCGCCGGGCGCAGCCCGCTGGGCGGCCGGGTGGTATTGCAAACGTTCCAGCCCGAGCATTACGCCATCCAAGCCGCCTCCAAGCACGATTACGCCGCCTTCTACGCCGAGGAAAGCGCCCAGCGCCGCAAGCTACGCTATCCCCCATTTGCACAACTGCTGCGCCTGGAATACCGCCACGCGGATGCGCACAAAGCTGAAGAGCATGCCCGCCTTATGGGGGCGCGTATCGAGCAGTTGCTGGAAAAAGGAGAGCGGCGGGGCACCGAAATGGTGGGACCAGTCCCTTCCTTTTATCCCCGCCTGCGGCGGGAATATCGCTGGCAAATCCTTTTACGCGGCCCGGACCCAGCTTCGCTGATCCGCGGCGTCAAGCTGATCGGCTGGCGAGTGGAAGTGAACCCACCGAACGTGTTGTAGCGAACCCTCCATTCTCAATGGGGTCATATGCAGATTTCGAAAGCAGTTATACAATGCTAATTACCAAAGAGGAAACCATGGTTTTACGCAGAGAACTGGTGACTTGGAATGAAGTCACCCGATTAATCGATCATCTCATCGCGCAGTTCGAGCACGAATTCCACGCCATGCTGGTCATCACCCGCGGCGGCATCATCCCCGGCGGCATGCTGGCTGAGCGCATGGGCTTGCAGGAGATTCTGACGGCGGCGGTCAACTTCCCCGCCATGCTGGATAACCCGCGCGACAACATGCTGGTCTGGCCGCAATTCCTGCAATTTCCCGAAGACAGCCTGCTACGTGGTCGCCGCATCCTGGTGGTGGATGATGTATGGGGTTCCGGGCGCACCAGCACGGCGGTGAAGAACCGCGTCTCGGCGGGTGGCGGCATCCCCTTCACCAGTGTGTTGCACTTCAACCCTCACCGCAACCTGTTCGGCACAGCGCGTCCAGATTACTTCGCAGCCAGCACGGATGCCTATATCGTTTATCCCTGGGAGCAGGAGCCAACGGCGGGATGGGCGAGAAGGGATTATTAGACAGTAGACGGTTGGCAGTAGACAGTAAACAGTATGACGAGACTTCTCCGGGCTTCGTCATCAGAACGACGCCAGAAGAATTTACTTTCGTACCAACTCTGCAAATTCTTTGCGCAATTTCGCCACTTTGGGGGAAATGATCACCTGGCAATAGCCGGCATGAGGATTCTTCTTGAAATAATCGTGGTGGTATTCCTCGGCCTCATAAAAATCGGTTAGCGGCTGCAGTTCGGTCACGATGTGTCCATCAAACTGCGGGTTAATCCTGGCAATAAAATCTTGGGCCGCTTTCTTCTGCGCTTCATCGGCATATAAGATGATCGAGCGGTATTGGCTGCCGATATCGTTGCCTTGCCGGTTTGGCGTGGTGGGGTCGTGCACGGTAAAAAAGACTTTGAGCAGGTACTCGTAGGAGATCACGTCCGGGTCGAAGTCCACCTTGACCACTTCGGCGTGGCCTGTGGCGCCCGTGGTGACCTGCTGGTAACTGGGCTGCGGCAGCTGGCCGCCGGCGTAACCGGGCAGAGCGCGAACAACACCTTTGAGATCCTGGAAAGCGGCTTCGGTGCACCAAAAACAGCCGCCACCGAATACTGCGGTTTGGGTGGACATAGGCAAATTATTTCCTCTTACTGGTCAGTGCAAAGGATAGCCGTCGATTCCATGGTGGAGATTGCCACGCCTGCAAGCGGGCTCGCAATGACAAAGAACATGGCTCCCAAAAGAGCAACGCTCTTTGTCAGGCCTTTACCATCTGGGCGAAGCGTTCATCTTCCTTCAAGGTGAGTTTCAATCCATCCACCAGGGTGGTGCGCGGCTTAAAACCCAACATCCTGGCGGCCAATTCGGTGTCAGCGCACATACGCGAGGCGCCAGTATCATTGCGCGGGGCGTATAAAATTTCGGCCTCGCTGCCGGTCACGTCCAAAATCACCTGAGCCAGCTCACGCATACTGGTCTCCTGGCCGCTGCCCACATTGAGCACCAATTGGTTCACGTCCGGCGCGGTAGCTGCGCCCACCAGGGCGCGCACCACATCCTGCACGTAAATAAAATCGCGGGTCTGCTTACCGTCGCCATGCACCACCAGCGAGCCGCCGCGTACCGCCTGACGCAGCCAATTGGGCACTACCGGCGGATGAGAAGGCGGCAAGTGCTGGCCAGGGCCGTAGGCATTGAAGATGCGCAGGCAAACGGTTTCGATGCCCCATAACGAGCCAATGGTGCGCACATAATATTCGGCGGCCAGCTTGGATACGGCATAAGGAGAGC